>JBGAOB010000018.1:0-29635 GCA_044222045.1 Candidatus Eiseniibacteriota bacterium | reverse complement strand
GCGACGTTCGGCCACGCGCCCGAGCGCCGCGGCCAGCCGCTCGCGTCCGAACGGCTTGAGCAGGTAGTCCACGGCGTGCACTTCGAAGGCCTTCAACGCGTACTCGTCGTACGCCGTGCAGAACACCACGGCGGGGCCGGGCGCGAGCAGTTCGAGCACCTCGAACCCGTCGAGCTTCGGCATCTGCACGTCCAGGAACACCACGTCGGGCGCCAGCTCGGCGATGCGCTTGACCGCCTCGAAGCCGTTCGCGCACTCCGCCACCACCTCGACGTGCGCGTGCGCGCCCAGGTACTCGCGCAACAGGGCGCGCGCCGGCGCCTCGTCGTCCACGATCACCGCCCGCAGCTTCGCATCAGGCACGACCCACCTCCGGTTCCCGCTGCTCGCGCGCCTGCAGGTGGAGCGTGACACGGAACGTCTCCGCGTCCCGCACCACGTCGAGCGTGGCCTCGCGGGCGCCGAACACCTCCAGCCTCCGGCGCACGTTCTCGAGTCCCAGCCCGGCCCCCGGGCGCGCCGGCGCATCGTCGTCCAACGGGTTTTCGAGCACCAGCACCAACCGCCCGGCGTTCCGCCGCGCGATCAGCCGGAGCGTCCCGCCGTCCACGCGGTTCGCCACGCCGTGCTTGATGGCGTTCTCGACCAGCGGCTGCAGCAGCAACGGCGGCAGCAGGCACGGCAGGGCGTCGTCCTCGACCCGGCGGTCCACCTGCAGGCGTTCGCCGAAGCGCACCTGCTCGATCGCGAGGTAGCGGTCGACCAGCGCCAGCTCTTCGCGCAGCGGCACGAGGTCGAGCGAGCCCAGGTGCAGCGTCCGGCGCAGGAAGTCGCCGAGCCCCTCGCACATGCGGCGTGCACCCTCGGGATCGGAACCCACCAGCGCGTTGATCGAGTTCAGGCTGTTGAACAGGAAGTGCGGGTTCAGCTGAGCGCGCAGCGCCCGCAGCTCCGCCTCGCGCGCGCTCACCTGCGACTCGAGCGCGCGGCGCGCGGCCTCGTGCGAGGCCTCCACCGTGAGCAGCAGGTAGTGCGCTCCGGCCGACAGCAGGTACAGCGGCACGCCCGCCACGAACACGAACAGCGCGCTGCGCAGGATCTCCTCCCGCGTCACGAGCCCCGGCGTGAGACGCGCGAGCACCACGCCCCACAGCGATGCCGCGGCGCCCCACAGCGCGGCCGCCTGCAGCGCCGCGCCGAGCTGCGCGGTCAGCACCTGGAACGCACGCGACTCGGTCAGCGGATAGCGTCGGCACACCCACCACGCGGACAGCACGCCGAAACCGTAGATCAGCGCGAGCGGCGCCATCAGCGCGTGCGCCCGCGCGGCCGGTTGCGGCACGAGCAGGCGCAGCAGCTCGGCCAGCAGCACACCGCCGAGCAGCCAGCCCAGCACGTGCACCGCCAGCCAGCCGCGGCGACCGTAGAGCGGGTGCACGGACTACTCGGGCTCGACCGGCGTGGCGGTGGAGCCGCCCGCGCCGGGCTCGGCGCCCGACCGCGATTCGCGGCGGACGACGACGGAACCGCCCTCGACGCGCACTTCCCGGCGCTGCGTGCGTTCGCCCTTCTCGTCGGTGTGCACGATCACCACGCCCTTGCGGCCGCTCGGCGCGTTCTTCACCTCGACGCCGCCCATCACCACGAACCCCCGCAACAGCAGCAGCGGCGCCGTGGCGTCGGACGTGGGCGTGGAGGAGTCCTCGTAGCCGCCCATGATGGCCGTCACCTCGGACTGCACGCGCCAGCCGAGCGGCACCACGATCTCGATGCCGCCCCACATGGCGAACAGGTCGATCACCGCGCGGCCGTCGGCGGGTGTGGCCGCGCGCAGGTCCACCGTGGCGCCGCCCATCATGGCGTCCACGCTGCCTCCGCGGAACGACGGAGACGTCACCTTGTGCTCGTTGCCCGACATCAGCGCGAACGTGCGGATGGTCTCGCCGGACTCCTCGCCCACGTGGTGGCCCCACGGCGTGGTCCCGCCCTTCCAGGAGCGGAACACGATGTTCGCACCGATGAAGATGAACAGGATCGGCCACAGCTCGAACACCGAGAACGACACCAGCCCGGCGGCGTGCAGCACGGCCACCGCGCCCACCACCATCCACAGCGAGCCCGTGAACACGCGCCGCGGGCAGCCGATGCCGAGCGCGATCATCGCGCCCCAGACGAGCGGCACCACGCCCCACCACTCGAGCACCGTGTCGGCATTCACCACGTCGAGGTTGTCGAGCGTCCACAGGACGCCCAGCACCAGCACGATGATCCCGAAGATCAGGCGGCCGGACAGGTTCGTGCGTCCTTCAGTCATGACGTGCCTCCTCGGCATGCGAATCGGTATGACGTGCGCGGGCCCAGGCCAGCACCACGGCGCCGGTCACCAGCGCCATCGGCACCGCGAGCGCGAGCAGCGCGCGCGCGACCGTTCCGGCGATTTCCAGTGCGTGCGGCAGGCGTTCGCGCGACACCAGTGCGAACAGGACCGTGTTCTGCAGCACGAGCCACAGCGTGCACACGGCGCAGATCGCGAAGACGACGTCCTTCGCGCGCGCCCTCAGGAAGCGGATCGCGTCAGACACGGGAGTGCTCCTCCTGCGCATCGGAGTCCTCGTTCTCGGAGACCTCGACCACGACCTCGCGCTCGGGCAGCCAGCGCGCGGCGATCACCTTCACCAGTTCGGCCACACCCACCGCCACCAGCACGAGCGGCCACGAGCGGGTCCAGCCGAGGCCCCACAGCTCTTCGTTGCTGACGAACAGGTAGCCGGAGATCAGGACCATGAACGCCCCGTCGCCGATGCTCTTCGCCGAGCGCCCCGTCACCAGGTGGCCGATGCCGAAGATGGCCGGCCAGAACGGCCACGCATGCTGCCACACGTCTCCGTGCAGCCAGCCCAGCTGGGACAACAGCATCACGATGCCCAGGCCGATGAAGAACAGCCCCCACGCCAGACCCTTGACGCCACTCCTGCGGGACCGGATTCGCATGACGCCTCCTCGGTTCGGCCGGCGCTGCCGGCGCTCTCGACACGGGGCAAGTTACGGCGCGTCCGGGGAGGCATCGCGGCCCGATCGGCGAACGGCGGCGGGCCCCCGGCGAACGGCGGCACCGGGGCGCCGGGCCCCGCGGGTCCGGGCGGGTCAGCCGGCGCGCGGGGCGAGCCCGCGTCGCGCCAGCGCGATCGCGCCGGCCAGCGCTCCCACGGCGAACGCGAACCATTGCAGCGCGTAACCGAGGTGCATCGACTCACCCGGAATCTCGGGCAGGCTGCGCAGGGGCCGCGCGGGCAGGCTGTCGGCGGGAAGCTCGCGCAGCACGTACGGCGCGACGTCGTACGGCAGCCGCGCGCGCAGCGTGTCGAGGTCGAGGCGGCGGCCCAGCCACAGCGTGACCGCGGCGCTGTCGGGCCCGCTCGCGCGCCACAGCGCGCCACCCACGCCGCGCGGCATCGGCTCGACGAGGCCGATCACGACGCGCGTGCCGGGCTCCGGGAAGTCCTGCGGCCGCGCGCTCTCGGCGTCCTCGGAGGGCAGCCAGCCGCGATTCACCATCACCGCGCCCCCGCCAGCGAGCCGCAGCGGCGTCACCACCTCCACGCCGGGAGCGGCGTCGTGCGCGCGGCCCGCGAGCAGCACGTGACGCGTCTCGTCGAACACGCCCACCGCACGCACGCGACGGCCCACGAGGTTCACGGTCGGCTCGGGCGCCGGGCCCAGCGTGAGCGGCTCCTGGCGCAGCGCGGCGTGCAGGCGTGCGTTCGCCTGCTGCTTCTGGAGGCGGCGATCGAGCTGCCAGAATCCCAGCCGCACGCACAGCCCCGCGAGCGCGAGGCCCACGAGCAGCACCAGCCAGGAGACCAGCCTCACCGGCTCAGGAGCCCGGCTTGGGAACGGGTGGCTCCAGGTCGTATGCGGAGACCACCGACTGGAATCCCGTCTTCTTGTGGGTGCCGTCGCAGAACGGCTTCTTCTCGGACTGGCCGCAACGGCACAGCCCGATGCGCTCGCGACCCGCGAGCCCGTAGGGCTTGCCGTCCTGGTCCACGAGCTCGAAGTCGCCCTCGACGCGGATCTGGCCGTTGTTGAACACGTGCACCTTGGTCGATGCCATGCCTGCCTCCGGGGAGTGGGAACACGAAGGCCGGCACTCTAATCGTCCGTCGCGGTCACCACCAGCACCGGCGGCGACGCCCGCGCGGACCGGGCGTCACGCCGCGTCGCGCGTGGCCTCGGTGCACCAGCGCGCGATCGCCTCGGCGATCTCCTCGGGGCGCAGCGGCTTGGTGAGGAAGTCGTCCATCCCCGAGTCGAGGCAGCGCTCGCGGTCGCCCTTCATCGCGTTCGCGGTGAGCGCCACGATCGGCAGGCGCGGCGTGCCGTGACGGTCCTCGTGCAGGCGGATCGCCGCGGTGGCTTCGAAGCCGTCCATCACCGGCATCTGGCAGTCCATGAACACGATGTCGAAGCGCCCGGTCGTGGCCTTGCGCAGGCCTTCCTTGCCGTTCTCCGCCGTGGTCACCTCGCATCCGCAGCGCTCGAGGACGCGAGCGGCGAGCTTGCGGTTGACGGGGTTGTCCTCCACCAGCAGCGCGCGCAGCCCGTCGGTGGTGTGCACGCGGACCGGGCGCTCGGCGACCACGGGCAGCGCCACCTCGGCTCCCGCCTGCGGCCGCCGGGCGCGCCACGCCTCCACGATCGCGTTCAGCAGCACCGCCGGCCGCAGCACGGGTTTCACGAGGAAGCCGTCGAACCCGCGCTGGAGGAACTGGCGCGCCTCGGTGCGGTGGCTTCCCGACGTGTAGAGCATCAGCGCGGTGTCGGCCAGCTCGGGCACCGATCGCACCTGGTCGGCGAACCACACCCCGTCGAAGTCGGGCATCAGGTGGTCGACCACCACCACGTCGATCGGCGCGCCGCGCTCGAGCGCCTTCTGCAGCCGCGTGATGCCGCCACGCGCCGACGACGCCCACTCGTGCTGCACGCCCCAGCGGTCGAGGTAGCCCGCGAGCACGCGCCGGTTCAGGTCGAGGTCGTCCACCACCAGCACGCGCAGGCCGCGCGCCACGCCCTCGTTGGACGCGCGCGGCGCCTCGTCGGGCAGCGGCACGGCGGGGCGCGGCAGCGTGAAGTAGAACGTGGAGCCGCCGCCCAGCAGGCTGGTCATGCCGATGCGGCCGCCCATCTTCTCGATCAGCTCGCGCGCGATCGCCAGGCCGAGGCCGGTGCCACCGAACCGCCGCGTGGTGGACGAGTCGGCCTGCGTGAAGCGCTGGAACAACGCGGACTGCCGGTCGTTCGGGATCCCGATGCCCGTGTCGCGCACGGATACGCGCAGGAACCCGCCCGGCACGTCGGGCGTCGGCCCCTCTTCGCGCACCTCCACCTGCACGTAGCCGCGCTCGGTGAACTTGATCGCGTTGCCGACCAGGTTCGTGAGCACCTGCCGCACCCGTGACGGATCGCCGACCAGGCGGCGCGGCAGGTCGGGCGGGTAGTCCACGCCCAGGTCGAGGCTCTTCTCCTCCGCGCGCGCGGCCAGCAGCTCCAGCACTTCGCCGATCGTCGTCTCGAGCTCGAACGGGATGGCCTCGATCGCCAGGTGGCCGGCCTCGATCTTCGAGTAGTCGAGGATGTCGTTCAGGATCGCCAGCAGCGCGTCGCCGGAGTTGCGGATCGTCTCCACGAAATCGCGCTGCACGGAATCGAGCGGGCTGTCGAGCAGCAGGTTCGCGAAGCCGAGCACGCCGTTCATCGGCGTGCGGATCTCGTGGCTCATCGTCGCGAGGAAGTCGCTCTTCGCGCGGCTGGCCGCCTCCGCCTTCTCGCGCGCCGCGACCAGTTCGGCCTCCACGGCGCGGCGGTCGTCGATGTCGGTGCACGAGCCCACGTAGCCGGCGAACTCGCCGGCGCCGTCGAAGCGCGGGCAGCCGATCACGAACACCCAGCGCCACGAGCCGTCGTGGTGGCGCAGCCGGTACTCGAGCTGGAAGCGCTCGCGCGCGTCGAACGCGGCCTGGTAGGCCGCCACGCTGCGCTCCCGGTCCTCGGGGTGCACGTCCTGGTCCCAGCCGTCGCGGATCGAGTCCGCCATCGTGCGCCCGGTGAACTCGAGCCACGTCCGGTTGAAGAACGTGATCAGCCGGTCGGTGCCCGACATCCACACGAGCACGGGCGTGGTGTCGGCCAGTTCGCGGAAACGCGCCTCGCTCTCGCGCAGCGCCGCCTCCACCTGCTTGAGCGGCGTGATGTCGGACCGCACGCTGACGTAGCCCGTGCGTGCGCACCCAGTACAGTTCGCCGTTCCGGGCACGATTGCAGACGTCGCCGTGCCACTCGCCGTCCCTCGCGAGCGCGCGGTACATCTCGGTCCAGAACTCGCGCGGCTGCTGCCCGGAGTTGATGAGGCGGTGGTTGCGCCCGATCAGGTCCTCGCGCGCGTAGCCGCTGATGCGGCAGAACGCGTCGTTCGCGTAGACGATCGTGCCCTGGGCGTCGGTCTGGCTCACGATGACGTGGTGGTCGAGCACCAGCCTCTGCACGCGGAGCAGTTCCTGTTCGCGCTGCAGCTGCAGCAGCTGGAGTTCGGCGTCGACGACCGCCTCGCGCAGCACGCGCTCGCGCGCGTCGGCGTCGGCGGCGGCGCGCGCGAAAGCGGTCCGGAGCATCACGGCCGGCACGCCCAGCCCCCAGGCGACCGTGGCGGCGCAGACGACGACGCGGGCCCACGCGGGCGCGGGGAACGCGGGCAGGCACACCACCGCCGCGACCGCGCCGGCGGCCAGCGCGACGCCGCCGGCGATCCCGACGCGCGCCCAGGGCACGCGTCCCGCCGCCGCTGTGTCCGCCGAGTGAGCGCTGCCCGCCATGCCACTCTCCACGCGTGTCGTGCGCTCGCGGGGAACCGAGCCGAAGTGCACGAGATCGAAGGTGGTCGCCGGGGGATCGCCGCCTGCGCTCCAGTCTCGGCAAGCGCCCCAGTGGCTTGAGATTCGGGCGTTCCGACCCGCGCTCCCACGGTCGGCGGGCGAGACCGCGAAGCCAGCCGCGACCGCCGGCGAGGCGGGGCCGTGATTTCCGGCGCAACCTGCCCGTGCCGGAAACGTAAAGTGCCGGCGTGTGCTGGTGGACGGCGGCCCGGTGGGGTCCCTCCCCGGCCGATCGCGGAGGAGGCGTCGGATGATCGAACTGCTGGTGCTCGGGTCGCTGCTGCTGGCGGCGGTGGTCGTGATCGGAACGCTCGCCACGGTGGGCGCCCTGATCGGCGGGCTCGTGCTCCTGCCGTTCCGTATCCTGGGCTGGGTGCTGCGGGTCGTCCTCGGTGGCGCGATCGCGCTGGTCGTCGGCCTGCCGGTGTTGCTGATCGGACTGGTGGTGGGCGGCGTCGGCCTGGCGCTGGGCGTGGGGCTCGTGGCCGTGCCGCTGCTGCCGTTCGTCGCGCTGGGCGCGCTGGTGTGGTGGCTGGTGAAGCCGCGCGGACCCCGCAAGGGCGAAGCCTCGGGGGCCACGGTCGTCGGCTGACCCGTCGCCGGTTCCGCATCGCGGCGCTCCGGAAGTTCCGGGGCGCCGCGTCGCGTTTTCCGGGTCGCGCGGGGCCTTGCGCGCGGGGGCCGCCGTCCCGCATGCTGCCGCGCTTCGGAACCCCTCCTTCGCCCCACCGGCGCCGTCCGTGCGCCTCCTCCCGCGAGATGCCCCGCATGGCTGTCGACACCTCCCGCCCGTTCATCTACGTCATGAAGGACCTCCGCAAGGTGGTTCCTCCCAAGCGCGAGATCCTCAAGGGGATCTGGCTCAGCTTCTACTACGGCGCCAAGATCGGCGTGCTGGGCGCGAACGGCGCCGGCAAGAGCTCGCTGCTCCGCATCATGGCCGGCGTGGACCAGGAGTTCCTCGGCGAAGCGTTCCTCGGCAAGGGGCACACGGTCGGCTACCTGGAGCAGGAGCCGCAGCTCGATCCCGCGAAGACGGTGTTCGAGAACGTGGCCGAGGGCGTGGCGTCCAAGATGGCGGTGAAGCGCCGCTGGGACGAGATCAGCGCGAAGTTCGCCGAGCCCATGAGCGACGACGAGATGAACGCGCTCATCGAGGAGCAGGGCAAGCTGCAGGACAAGATGGACGCGGGCAACCTGTGGGACCTCGAGCGCCAGATCGAGATCGCGATGGACGCGCTGCGCTGCCCGCCGGGCGAGTCCGAGGTCACGACGCTGTCGGGCGGCGAGCGCCGCCGCGTGGCGCTGTGCCGGCTGCTGCTGTCCAAGCCCGACCTGCTGCTGCTCGACGAGCCCACGAACCACCTCGACGCGGAATCGGTGGCGTGGCTCGAGCGCTTCCTGCAGGAATACGAGGGCACGGTCGTGGCCGTGACGCACGACCGCTACTTCCTCGACAACGTGGCCGGCTGGATCCTCGAACTCGACCGGGGCGCCGGTATCCCGTGGGAAGGCAACTACACGAGCTGGCTCGAGCAGAAGAAGCAGCGGCTCGTCGAGGAGGAGAAGACCGAGTCGGCGCGGCAGAAGACGCTCGAGCGCGAGTTCGAGTGGGTCAAGATGGCGCCGCGCGCGCGGCAGGCCAAGAGCAAGGCCCGTCTGCAGGCGTACGAGCGGATGCTCTCCGAGGAAGGCCGCGAGCGCATCGACAACGTCGAGATCTACATCCCGCCGGGTCCGCGGCTCGGAAACGTGGTCATCGAGGCGCAGAACCTGCGCAAGGGCTACGGCGACAACCTGCTGATCGAGGACCTCACGTTCAAGCTCCCGCCCGCCGGCATCGTGGGCGTGATCGGCCCGAACGGCGCCGGCAAGACCACGCTGTTCCGCATGCTCGTGGGCCAGGAGACGCCCGACTCGGGCACGCTGCGCGTGGGCGAGACGGTGAAGATCGCGTACGTGGACCAGAGCCGCGATTCGCTGAATCCCGACAAGACCGTGTGGGAGGAACTGTCGGGCGGGCAGGATCTGATCCTGCTGGGCAAGCGCGAGGTGAACTCGCGTGCCTACTGCTCGTGGTTCAACTTCCGCGGCGCCGACCAGCAGAAGAAGGTCGGTTCGTTGTCGGGCGGCGAGCGCAACCGCCTGCACATGGGCAAGCTCATGCAGAGCGGCGGCAACCTGCTGCTGCTGGACGAGCCCACGAACGATCTCGACGTCGACACGCTGCGCGCGCTCGAAGACGCGCTGCTCGAGTTCGCCGGCTGCGCCGTGGTGATCTCGCACGACCGCTGGTTCCTCGACCGCGTGGCCACGCACATGCTGGCGTTCGAGGGCGAGTCCCAGGTGGTGTTCTTCGAGGGCAACTACCAGGACTACGAGAAGAACCTGCACGAGCGGATCGGCGCCGAAGCCGACACGCCGCACCGCATCAAGTACAAGAAGCTCGTGCACCACTGATCCGAGGCGCCGCCGGCAGCCGCCCGCCCGCCTGCGTACGGCTGCGGGCGGCGGGCCTCGTGCCCGCCCGGCAGCCCGGAGTGCCGAGCGCGGTCAGCGGCGCGTCGGCACGAACGCCACCGCGGCCAGAGCGGTCAACGCCACGTTCTCCACGAACTTCTTCGCGCCGATCGACTGCGCGCCGGCCTTGCCGAAACAGCCGCAGTTGAAGTCGAGACCGCGCGCCCACGCCGCGCCCACGAACACGGTGAACGCCACCATGAGCCCCAGCGTGATCAGCGCTGCGGCGCGGGCGCGCAGACCGAGCACGAGCGCGAGTCCCGCGAGCAGTTCGATCCACGGCAGCAGCACGGCCACGAGGTTCTCGCTCCAGAGCGGAGCGATGCGGTAGTTGTGCACCTGCATCGCGAAGAACGCCGGGTCGGCGATCTTGCCGAGCGCCGCCACCACGAACACGACGCCGATCGCCACCTGCGCGGTGCGCACGGCCGCGTCGCGCGGGGTCCAGGCCTCGCCGCTCACTTCCCGCTCCCCTTTTCGAGCGCCTGCCCGGCCGCCGTCCAGCCCGCGGTGCCGCCCAGGAACACGAGCACCTTGCGGTGGCCGCCCTCGATGAGCGCGAACGCGAGGTTACGCGACAGCTCGCAGTCGCCTCCGCCGCAGTACGCCACGATCGGCCTGCCACCGTCGGCGAGTTGCTTCGCCAGGTCGGGCTTCTTGAACACGTCGTCGAACGGCAGGTTCACCGCGCCCCGGATGTGGCCTTCGGCGAACTCCTCGGGCGAGCGCGCGTCCACGAACAGCGCGGCACCCGCGTCGAACAGCTTCTTCACGATCGGGTACTGCACCTCGAGCGGTTCGCGCGTGTCGGGGATCGCGGGAACATCCGCGGCCGCGGTCGGCGCTGCACTCGCGGCGGGCGCCGGGGTCGGCGCGCTCGCGGGCGCCGTCGCCGGGGCCGCCGGCGTCGTGGCCGCAGTTCGACCCGCGGGAGCCCCGGGCACCGGCTTCCGGATGGTGTCGCGCGCGGCCGCGTGCGGCTTCGCGGCCAGCTCCTGCGCGGCGGGAGTCGGAGCCGCCGGCGACGCCGACGATGCTTCGGGCGGCGACGTGCTCGCGCTCGCCGCGGACGCTGCGGCCGGCGGCGTCGCGGCGCTGTCGGCGAGCAGGCTCTCGAGCGAGGCGAGGCGCGGTTGCGTCTTCACCCACGCGAGCCCCTTGCCGGGCTCGCCCGAGCGGAGCTGGACCTGGTTGTAGCCCGCGCCGAGCGCGCTGCCGGCGAGGACGATCACGAGCACGTCTCGCCAGATCGGCGAGCCCGGCGGCGGTGCAGGAGCGTTCATGGAGTTCCGGTCCGGAAGGTGCGGTGGACATCGGTGAAGCGGAACGTGCGGGGATGAGGATAGCGCCGCGGCCAGCGCGCGCGGTAGACGATGGCTCCCTCGCGGGAGCACTTCGAGCCTCCGCCCCGATGTCTTGACGCGATCCTGAACTCTGCGGGCACCGCGAGGCGATCGCGCCGGGTTTCGCCGCCCATCGTGGGTGCGGCTATCCTGCCGCGCATGTCCGATTCCGCCCGACCGTCGGCCGCACGGCGCGCGCGCTTCTCGCCGCTCGACTACCGCGATCCCTCGCCGCAGCCGTGGCTGATCCACGCGCTCGGCCCGGTCAACGGCGCGTTCCTGCGCACGGGCCTGCACCTGCAGCCGCTCGAGCTGCCCGACGCCGATCGCGCGCGCTTCGCCGCCGCGGTGAACCCGGACACGATCGCGTTCCTGGGCCCGAACCATCCCGAGTTCATGACCGACTGGCTCATCGACAAGGAGCTGTCGCGCCGCGTCTCGCCGCTGATGGCGCACTGGGCGTCGTACGAGATCGTGAACATGAACCCGGCCGTGCAGGCGTTCTGGCTGGCGAACAACCTGATCTCGAACGCGCCCGGCGGGCGCGGCCGCGAGTACTCGCTGGCCTGGGCCGCCCGCGGCCACGGCGTGCTGCTGCACCCGGAGGGCACGGCGAGCTGGCAGGCCGATCGCGTCGGGCCGCTGGTGCCGGGCATCGTGGACATGGCGTGCGAGGCGGCGCACGAGGCGGACGCACGCGGCGACGCGCGCCCCGTGCAGGTCGTGCCGATCGTGTGGAAGCTGCACTTCACGCGCGACGTGGGCCGCGAGCTGTCGCGCGAGATGGCCGGCATGGAGGCCCGCATGGGCCTGCCTTCGGAGCGCGGCACGAGCGTGGAACGGCGTTTCGCCGCGATGCAGGAGCGGCTGCTCGAACGCGCGTGCGCGCGCTGGCGCGTTCCGCGGCCCGCGGGCGCGTACTTCGACGCGCAGGCCCGCGTGGCGGCATCGCTGCTGGAACCGGTGTTCGAGCGCTACGGCCGCGTCGAGGGCGACGACCGCCGTGTGTTGCACACGCTTCGGCGCGCGACGCGCGAGCGCATGCACGAAATGCCCGAACAGTGCCGCGAGGACCGCCAGCGGCTGCTCGAGGTGGAACGGCTGCAGGGCTTCGATCCCGCGCTCTACGGCGGGCCCACGTGGACGCAGGAGCACATCGCCGAGTGCCTGAAGCGCATCCGCACGAAGCTCCCCGGCCGGGGCTGGCGCGAGGCGCTGCACGCGGTGGTACCGGTGGCCGTGGCGCCGCGGCGGGTGCACGTGCGCGTGCCCGAACCCTTCCGCGTGCGCGACGAGATCGCGGCCGGCGACACACCGGAGGCGCGTGCCCGGCTGCTCGCGGCGCTGCGGGAACGGCTGCAGCGCACGCTGGACGGCGTGCTGGCCGACATCGCCCCCGCCGTGGACGCCTACCGCCGTCCGAACCCGCTGGCGGGCTGACCCCCCTCAAGCCGCGGGAACGATCACCGAAACTCACCGCAGGCGGCCTGGGCCCGGGACCGTCGAGGGACCTGGTGGGAGCCGGCGCAACGGCAAGGGGCGCCGTGTTTCGGGGGTGGGAGCATGAAGCGACTGCTGGGTGTGCACAACGACGAGCGGGCTTTCGAGCCGCTGCGCCGTGCGCTGCTCGAAAGCCATCGCGACTGGGAGCTGGTGGTGGTGGCCGATGCCGCAGCCGCGCTTCGGCAGCTGGCGGGCCGCCCCGCGGATGCCGTACTCGTGGCCCACGTGCCCCCGACACTGGACGCGACGCGGGTGCTGCAGATCGTTCGCGAGCGCCACAGCGATGCCGTGCGGCTGATGTTCGCCGCCCCGGGCGACGCCGCGGGCGTGGCGGCCGCTCAGAGTCACGCGCAGCGGACGCTGCCGATGGATGCGACCCCGGCGCTGATCCTGGAAACCCTTCGCCAGACGCTCACGCTGCGCGCGCTCGTCGCCACGCCGGGCCTGCGGCAGGTGCTCGGCCGCATCGGCGGCCTGCCGGCGCTGCCGCGCGTCTACGCGTCGCTGACGCGCCGGCTCGAATCGGGCGACACGTCCATCGAGGAGATCGCGGAGCTGCTCGAGGAGGACGAAGGGCTCGCGGCGCGCGTGCTGAAGCTGGCGAACAGCGCCTACTTCGGCCGCGACCAGGCGGTGACGCGCCTGTCGGCCGCCGCCGCGCGGCTGGGCACGCGCCTGCTCAAGGGGCTCGTGCTCACCGCCGAGGTCGACGAGGGCTTCGGCGCTGCCGCCGCGGCGGGCTTCGACCGTGAGGGCTACCAGCGACACGTCACGCTCGTGGCGCGCATCGCGTCGAGCCTCGAACCGCGCGCCCAGTGGAAGGACGACGCCTTCACGGGCGGCCTGCTGCACGACATCGGCAAGCGCGTGCTGGTGGCGCGCCTGCCGGACGTGGCCCGCGCGTGCGCGGCGCAGGCGGCCAGGGAAGGGCGCCCGATCCACGAAGTCGAGACCGAGAAACTCGGCGTGCACCACGGAGCGCTCGGCGCCTACCTGCTGGGGCTCTGGGGACTTCCGAGCTCGCTCGTGGAGTCGACGGCGCGTCACCACGACCTGGACCTGGCCGACATCGGCCCCCTCGACGTGCCGACCGCGGTCGCCCTGGCGAACCAGCTCGCCCATCACCTGTCGGGCGCGGATGTCCTGCCCGTGGCGACCGCCGACGGAACGCGGGACATGGACCCGCGCTGGGAGTGGTGGGTGGCGATGGCGGATCAGCTCGCCCACCAGGGCCTCGCCGCGGCCTGAGCCCCATCCCGCGGCCGCGGGGCCCGGAAGACACGAACGGCCGGGGCGCATGCCCCGGCCGTTCGCACGTCGTCGCGAGGCGTCTTACTTGCCCATGCCCCAGCGCAGGCCCGCGCTCACCGTCAGCAGCGCGTCGCCGTCCACCGAGTGGTACGCCGCGTTCGCGCCCCAGCTCATGGCGTCGTTGATCTTCCAGTCCGCACCGGCGCCGAAGTTGATGCCGAACTTGGACTCGGAGTCGTCGAAGTCCGGCACGCCCGGCGCGTTCGACTTCACGGTCACGCTGGCCGAGTACAGGCCCAGGCCGAGCTTCACGTACGGCTTCATGTCGCTCTGCGTGGGGATGAACAGCTTCCCGTGCGCGCCGTACTGGATCATGCTCTGCTCGCTGCTCACGGTGTACGTGAGCACGGTGACGTCCTTGGAACCCAGCTTGTGGTAGGCGAGGTCGCCGCCCACGCCGATGTTCTCGTTCACCATGTAGGTGTACTCGCCACCGATGTGGAAGCCGATACCGACCGCGTCGCCGAGGTCGCCCGTCGGAATCGTCAGGCCACCGTTCACACCCACCATGCTCGCGTTGGCGGCATGGGCCGCCGACGCCGCCATCACCAGCAGGACCGCACTCACCAGGGTCTTCAGCTTCATTCGGACCTCCTTGTTCGACGGACCCGCAGCCGGGTCGGAGGGGCGCCGTCAGGCCTTTCGGAATCACGTCGGACGAGATCTCCTCCCACCCGACCTTCTCCACCGGTCGACCTGCCGAACGTCCGCGAGTGGCGGGGCGCGGCCGGGCTCCCGTGCGAAGCGCCGCGCATGTTTGCACGAATGCCCGCGCACCGCCAAGCCCGGGGCCGGGGGAGCTCCGCCGCCGCGGGGACGGCCGCCGGCGCCCCGAAGGGACGACTCCGCACGCGGTTGACGCGTCGCGAACGGCCCTCCTACCTTCCGCCCATGCCACTCGTCCAGATCGCCGACACGCGCCCACTGCCGCGCCGCACGTCCGTCACCTGCCTCGTGGGCCCCGTCCCCGTGGGCGGCTCGCACCCCGTGGTGGTGCAGTCGATGACGAACACCGACACCGCCGACGCCGCGGCCACCGCGGAGCAGGTCGAACTGCTCGCGCGCGCCGGCTCCGAACTCGTGCGGGTGACCGTGAACACGCGCGAAGCCGCGGCCGCCGTGCCCGAGATCAAACGCCGGCTGCTCGACCGCGGCATCGGCACGCCGGTCGTGGGCGACTTCCACTACAACGGCCACACGCTGCTCACCGAGTACCCCGCGTGCGCGGTCGCGCTCGACAAGTACCGCATCAACCCGGGCAACGTCGGTGCGGGCAGGCAGCACGACGACAATTTCCGCCGCATGATCGAAGTGGCCGTCGAGCATGCGAAGCCCGTTCGGATCGGGGTGAACTGGGGTTCGCTCGACAAGGCGCTCCTCACGCGACTGATGGACGAGAACGCGAAGCGCCCGCAGCCGCTCGCCGATCGCGAAGTCGTGCTCGACGCGATGCGCGAGAGCGCGCTCCGTTCGGCGGAGCTCGCCGAGTCGTTCGGGCAGCCGCACGACCGCATCGTGCTGTCGGCCAAGGTGTCCGACGTCCGCGACCTGATCCAGGTCTACCGCGCGCTCGCCGCATCGTGCGACTACCCGCTGCACCTGGGTCTCACCGAGGCCGGGCTCGGCAGCAAGGGCATCGTGGCCACGACGGCGGCGCTCGCCGTGCTGCTGCACGAGGGGATCGGCGACACGATCCGCACCAGCCTCACGCCGATGCCCGGCGGCGATCGCGCCGAGGAAGTGCGCGTGTGCCAGCAGGTGCTGCAGTCGCTGGGCCTGCGTCACTTCACGCCGCAGGTGACGAGCTGCCCGGGTTGCGGCCGCACCACGAGCACGTTCTTCCAGGAACTCGCGTCGCAGGTCACGAACCACCTGCAGCAGCGCATGGCCGCGTGGCGCGATCGCTACCCCGGCGTCGAGGAGTTGAAGGTCGCGGTGATGGGCTGTGTCGTGAACGGCCCCGGCGAGAGCAAGCACGCCGACATCGGCATCTCGCTGCCGGGCAACGGCGAGGATCCGCGCGCGCCGGTCTACGTGGACGGCAAGCTCGTCGTCACGCTCAAGGGCGAAACGATCGCCGCCGACTTCGCGCGGCTGCTCGACGAGTACGTCGACCGTCGCTGGGGAGCGAAAGCGCCGCGCTGAGCACGCCGGCGAGGCGGATCGAGCGTCGGTGGCGTTCTCCGCTCGGGGCCCGCGAACGCGCTCTCGCGTTGTCGGTTCTTCTTCCGCGGAGCACGCTCGGGCGTGTCCGGGACCGCAGCCCCTCTCGCCCGATTCCACGGCTCGCGCGAACACGAAACGCGCGATCGCGCTCGAGCCGCTCCTCGAAACGAGGTGCTTCATGTCACCCGTCCGGCGACGCCTGTTCGCCCTGGCCGTGCTCGGCGCGGCCGCGCTGTTCGCTCTTTCCACTGCCCACGCGCAGGTGTTCGTGCGCGAGTGGGGCATGTTCGGTTCGGGCCCCGGGCAGTTCACGTACCCCTGGGGCGTCGGCGTGGACGCGAGCGGCGTCGTGTACGTCGGCGACCAGTCCCGGGTCCAGCGGTTCACGCCCGACGGCGTCTGGCTCGGGGAGTTCGATCCCACCGTCACCGGAAGTGGTCACGTGCTGTCCCTGTATGGCCTGCACGTGACCGCCGAGGGTCATGTCTGGGTGGCCGACCCCAGCGGCAACAAAGTCGTCGAGTTCGATGCCGGCGGGCAGTACGTCCGCCACATCGGCGGTGCCTACGACTGGATGGTCGACAGCCTTCCCGCCGCCCCGCTCAGCGTGACCCTGGACGCGGCTGGCAACGTCTACATGGTCGAGTTCGACTCACCCCGGGTGAGGAAATTCGACGCGAATGGCCACTTCGTGACCACATGGTCAAGGGACGACGGGGGCTTCGGCGTGATCACGTCGGACGGCTATGGCCACATCGACACGGGCGAACTGAACTCCCCCTGCGTGAAGCAGTGGTCGCTCGGTGGTTCGCTCCTCGGCCAATTGTGCGAGCTCGGTCAGTACCAGCCCGGCGCTCCCGCCGGCGTGAACGGCCTCGCGACCGACGCGACCGGGAGCCTGTACGTGACCTTCGACTACAGCTTCCGCGTGTACTCGCCGACCGGCGTGTTCATCGGCCGTGTCGGCAGGACCGACGGCATGCCGAGCACCGCACCCGGCGAGTTCCATGGAGCGACGGGCATCGCCGTGGGGCCCGACGGCTCCATCTACGTGGTGGACCGCTGGAACAACCGCGTCCAGAAGTTCGCCTTCGCCCCGGTGCCGTCGAAGCCCACCACCTGGGGAAGGCTCAAGTCGCTCTATCGGTGATCTCGGCGGGCAGTGCCGAAGACGAAGCCCCCGGGCGCTTCACCCGGGGGCTTCGTGCTTCCGCGCGTGACGCTGCGCCCGCTCACCCCGCCTGCAGCGCCGCCAGCACGCTGCGAGCGAATGCCGTCAGCGACGGGTCGCGCGCGCCCATCACCAGCACGACGTCACCGGGCTGTGCGACCTCGGCGATGCGCGCGGCCAGCCACTCGCGCGATGGTGCGAACTCCGCGAGGCGCCCCTGCGCGGTGATCTGGCGCGCGATGTCCGCGGCGCTGAAGTCGCGTACGGCCGTGCCGCCGGCGTAGAACACCTCGAGCATCCACAGCCGGTCGTCCGGCGCGAGCGCGTCGGCGAACGCCTGCACGAAGTCCTCGCGCAGGAACCGCGTCGGGCCGTAGCCGTGCGGCTGGTACACCGCGAGCACGCGCTGGCCGCGCCGGCGCGCGGTCTCGAGGGCCGCGCGCACCTTCGCCGGGTTGTGCGCGAAGTCGTCCACCACCTCCACGCCGCGCGCGCGCCCCAGCGACTGGAATCGCCGACCGACGCCGCGGAACGCCGCGAGCGGCGCGACCATCGCCTCGGGGTCCACGCCGAGCACGGAACACACCGCGATCGCCGCCAGCGCATTCTCGACGTTGTGCCGGCCGGGCGCGGGCAGCGTGAAGCGCCGGCCGAGCGCGGTGAACGAGCTGCCCTCGGGCTCCAGTTGCACGTCCGCACCGCCGACGTCGCAACGGGGCGAGAGCCCGAACGTGAACGAGCCGTACGAGAACGTGCCCAGCGCGCGATCGTCGCCGCACACGAACCGCTCGCGGGTCTGCGAGCGCATCTGCGCGAACATCGTGGCGACCTCGCTCTCGGTCTTGTGGTCGCGCGACAGGTTCAGCACGACGCCGATCGCCGGGTGGTAGCGCACGAGCGAGCCATCGCTTTCGTCGGCCTCCACCACGAGCAGGTCGCTCTTGCCCGCCCACGCGTTGCCCCAGAGGCCTTCTTCCTGCAGCCGCACGAGGTCGCCGCCCGTGATCACCGACGGGTCGCGGCCCGCGCCGCGCAGGATCTCGAACACCATCGCGACCACGGTGGACTTGCCGCTCGTGCCGGCCACCGCGATCGAGCGCGTGCTGGCCACCCAGTGCGCGAGCATCTCGGAGCGGTGCACGATCGGCAGACCCGCCTGCTTCGCAGCGGCCACGTCGGGCACCTTGTCCTCGACCGCGGTGGACACCACGAGCGCCGCGCAGTCCTCGCCCACGCCGAGCCCGTTCTGCGGCCAGATGCGAACGCCGAGCTTCTCGAGCTGCGCGCGCGCCTCGGGTCGCTCGCCGCGGTCGAAGCCACGGTCGCTGCCGCTCGCGGCACCGCCGCGCATCGCCTGGTACTGCGCCAGCGCGCTCATGCCGCTGCCACCGACGCCCGCGTAGTGGAACCGTCCCGGGCCGAGCGGATCGGGCATCTCGCCCCGGCCGGGCGCCAGGATCAGCACGGGATCGCCCTCGGCGACGCGATCGAACAGTTCCACGATCGCCTCGTTGCCCATGCGTACGCAGCCGTGCGAGACGGCGCGGCCCAGCTGGTTCTCGTGGTTCGTGCCGTGCAGGTAGATGTAGCGCCCCAGCGAGTCCACGCCGCGCCCGCGGTTCACGCCGTTCTCGAGGCCGTCGAGCGTGAGCACGCGCGTCAGGATCAGATCGTCGTCGCGCGTCTCACCGCTCCAGACCTGCCCGGTGGGCTGGCGGCTCACGAACACGGTCCCGCGTGCGGCGCCTTCCCCGATGCGTCGGTGGATCGCATGCCATCCCGGTGGCGTGCGGAACGAGCCCTCTTCGCCGCCCACGCCGTTCGCGGCCGTGGAGGCGGGCCAGCTGCCGGTGATGCGCCCGGCCTCGAGCAGGTGCACCTGCTGGGCATCCACGTCCACGATCACGAGGCGCTGCGGGAGATCGTGATGGGGCGAGTGGGGACGGCGCAGCGCGGCGGCGAGACGGGCGGCGAGCGGGGCGGAAAGGTCGGAAGGCGACATGGGCGCACTCTGCCACAGCGCGAACGCGCCGTCAGGAGCGCGCGGCTGCCGCGGGCCCGCGCCGCCCGGGCGCGCACGCGCGTGCGGCGGCGCGGGCCCCGGGCGTCCTCGCGCCGGCGCCTCGGGGCGGGCCATCACGGGTCTCGATGTGAATGTTTGTTCACTTCCTGACACGAGTGGGCGAGATCGGTCTTGTAGACGCGGATCACAGCCGGCTATTGTGAATGTTCATTCACTTCGGAGGATCTCCGTGCGCGCCATCCGCCAACAGACCGAAACGCGCCGCGACCAGATCACCCAGGCCGTCCTCGCGCTCGTGGCCGAGCAGGGCGCGTCCGCGTTGAGCATCGCCGCGGTCGCGCACCGCGTCGGCGTGACTCCATCCGCCCTGTACCGCCACTACCCGAGCAAGGAGGCCATGCTCGCCGGCACGATCGAGCGCATCGCGGAGCGCCTCGTCGTCAACGTGACGCGCGCGCGCGAGGACTCCGATCGGGCGATCGACGCGCTCGAGCGCCTGCTCGACCTGCAGGTCCGGCTCGTGCGCGAGAATCGCGGCATTCCCTTCGTGATGTTCTCGGAAGCCGTGCAGCAGAGCACCGCGCACCGCAAACCCGTGATGGACCGCATGGGCGCCTACCTGCGATCGCTCGCCCAGCTCGTGCGCGAGGCCCAGGCGCAGGGCGACATCCGGGCCGAACTCGACGCGGGCGTCGTCGCGGTGACGTTCGTGGGGCTCTACGTGGCACCCGGCATCCTCTGGAACGTGACCCGTGGGCGGTTCGACGTCACGGCGCAGGTGCGCCGGTCGTGGTCCGTCTTCCTGGACGGCGTACGGCCGGCCACAGCCCGATCGCCGCGGCCCCGCCGCGTGCGATCGGCGAAGCAGGAGACCTCCGCATGAAGCCTCCCGTCCGGGCGATCGTCGCCCTCGTCGCACTGCTCACGCTCGTGCTGGCCGCCGTGTTCGTGTCGAAGCGCGGCCGCTCCCCGAACGGGGCGCTGGAGGCCTCGGGCACCGTCGAGGCCACCGAGGCCGATCTCGGCTTCACCGTGCCCGGCCGGATCGACTCGGTGTTCGTGCAGGAAGGCGACACCGTGGGCCCGGGCGCCGAACTGGCACGGCTCGACCGCGCGGAAACGGCGGCGCGCCGCGAGCAGGCCGCGGCGCAGGCCGGTGCGGCGCGGGCGGCGCTGCAGGAACTCGAGCGCGGCGCGCGGCCGGAGGAGCTCGCGCAGGCGCGCTCGGCCGCGAAGGCCGCCGAAGATCAGCTGGCCGATGCGCAGAGCGACCACGACCGCATGAAGCGCCTGCGCGTGACGTCGGCGGTGAGCGAGCAGCAGTACGAGAAGGCCGCCACGGCGCTCGAGGTGGCGCGCAGCCGGCGCGACCAGGTGCGCGACGCGCTGCGGCTGGTGCAGCTCGGGCCGCGCCACGAACGGATCGCTGCCGCACGCGCCACGCTGGCGGCGGCGGAGGCGTCGGTGCGCACGCTCGACGCCACGCTGGCGAACATGACGGTGCGCGCACCGTTCGCGGGGGTGGTGACGGTGCGGCACCACGAGCCGGGCGAGATCGTGGGCGCCGGCGCGGCGGTCGTGACCCTGCTCGATCGCGACGACCGCTGGGTGCGCATCTACGTGCCCGAGACACGGCTCGGCGCGGTGCACGTGGGGCAGGCGGCCACACTGACCAGCGACACGTTCCGCGGACGGCGGTACCCGGGGCGTGTCTCGACCATCGCGTCGGAGGCGGAGTTCACGCCGAAGACGGTGCAGACGCGCGAGGAGCGCGTGAAGCTCGTGTACGCGGTGAAGGTGCGGATCGCCGGCGACCCCGCGTTCGAACTCAAGCCCGGGCTGCCGGTGGACGTCGTCCTGGAGGCCGCGCGGTGACGCGCACCGCGGCCGGCCACGATCCGGACGCGGCCGTGCGGGTGAGCGGGCTCGTGCGGCGGTTCGGCGCCGTGACCGCGGTGGACGGACTGTCGTTCGCGGTGCGGTCGGGCGAACTGTTCGGACTCGTCGGGCCCGACGGGGCCGGCAAGACGACCACGCTGCGCATGCTCGCGGGCGTGCTCCGCCCGTCCGCGGGTGACGCCGAGGTGTTCGGCCGGTCCGTGGTGCGCGATCCCGAGTCGGTGAAGACCGAGATCGCCTACATGTCGCAGCGGTTCGGCCTGTACGCCGACCTGACCGTGGCGGAGAACCTCGCGTTCTACGCCGACCTGTACGAGGTGTCCGCCGCCGAACGACCGGCACGGCTCGAACGCCTGTACCGCTTCTCGAACCTCGGCCCGTTCCGCGACCGCATGGCCGGCCAGCTGTCGGGTGGCATGAAGCAGAAGCTCGGGCTCTCGTGCGCGCTGGTGCACGAGCCGCGGCTGCTGCTGCTGGACGAGCCCACGTTCGGCGTGGACCCCGTCTCGCGCCGTGACCTGTGGGTGATCGTGCACGAGATGGTGGCGCGAGGCGTCACCGTGGTGGTGAGCACGGCCTACATGGACGAGGCGGAGCGCTTCGACCGGCTCGCGTTGCTGCACCAGGGGCGCGTGGTGGCGCTCGACACGCCGCGCGCGCTGCAGGATTCCCTCGCGGGCCGCCTGCTGTCGGTGCGCTCGGACCGCGTGCGCGAAGCGCGCGTGGCGGCGCTGCGGTTGCCGGGCGTGGCGGGTGCGGCCGTGTTCGGCGACCGCCTGCACCTGCGCGTGGACGACGCCCGGAGCGCGGCGGTCGGCTTGGCACGCGCGCTCGGCGAAGCGGGCTTCCCCGTGTCGGAGCCCGAGGTCATCGCTCCCACGCTCGAGGACGTGTTCATCGCCCGCCTCGCCGAACCGGAGGCGCGGCCGTGACCGGCACGGGGCCGGCCGTTTCGGTGCGCGATCTCACCCGCGCGTTCGGTGCGTTCACGGCCGTGGACCGCGTGACGTTCGACGTCGAGCGCGGCGAGGTGTTCGGGTTCCTCGGTCCGAACGGCGCCGGCAAGACCACGACCATCCGCATGCTGTGCGGGCTGCTCGCTCCCACGAGCGGGTCGGGTACGGTCGCGGGCTTCGACATCCGGCGCGAGACCGAGGCCATCAAGCGGCGCATCGGCTACATGTCGCAGGCGTTCTCGCTGTACGGCGACCTGACGGTGGAGGAGAACATCGAGTTCTTCTCCACGCTGAACGGCGTGCCGCGCGAACGCCGCAGCGAACGGCGGGAATGGGTGCTGGAGATGGCGGGCCTGGGCGAGCACCACGCGCGCATGACGCGCGACCTGCCGCTCGGCTGGAAGCAGCGGCTCGCGCTCGGGACGGCGGTGCTGCACGACCCGCCGCTGCTCTTCCTGGACGAGCCCACGTCCGGCGTGGACCCGATCTCGCGCCGTGCGTTCTGGGATCTCATCTACGCGCTCACCGAGCACGGCACGACGGTGTTCGTGAGCACGCACTACATGGAGGAGGCCGAGTACTGCCACCGGCTGGCGCTCATGAACCGCGGGGCGCTCGTGGCGCTCGACACGCCCGCGCACCTGCGCTCCGGGCTGCGCGAACCCGTGTACGAAGTGCGCACCGACGACGGGCTGCACGCGGTGGAGGCGCTGCGGGACGCGCCGTTCGTGCGCGCGGCGGGCCTGTTCGGCCGCGCGGTGCACGCCACGCTCGCGGCGGGCCCCGACGTCGAGTCGGCGCTGTCGCGGCGACTGGCCGAGCGCGGCGTGCGCTTCGAACGCGTCGCGCGCATCGAGCCCACGCTCGAGCACGTGTTCATCGCCCGCGTGCAGGACACGGGCGGAGCGGTGGAGGGCTGACGTGACGCTCCCGAACCGCACGCGGCTGCTGGCCATGGCGCGCAAGGAGTCGCTCCAGATCTCCCGCGACCCGCGCAGCCTGATCCTGGCGTTCGCGCTGCCGGTGTTCCTGCTCGTCGTGTTCGGGTACGCCATCACGTGGGACGTGCGCGACGTGCGCACGGTGGTCGTGGACCAGGACCACAGCGCGGCGAGCCGGGCGTTCGTCGAGGCGTTCTCGGCGTCGGGCTACTTCCGGGTCGAGCGGCAGCTGGACCGCGTGGCGGACGTGACGCCGCTGTTCGACCGCGGCACGGCGCGCGTGGCGCTGGTGCTGCCGGCCGGCTTCGAGCGCGAACTGCGCCGGGGCCGCGGCGCTCCCGTGCAGGTGCTGGTGGACGGCGCCGACGCGAACACGGCCACGATCGTGCTGGGCTACGTGCGCGCCACCACGCAGTCGTGGGCGCAGCGGACGGCGCTCGCGGGCCGGCCACTGACGCTGCCGGTCACCACGCGCAGCCGCGTCTGGTACAACGAGGAACTGGTGAGCCGCAACATGATCGTGCCCGGGCTGGTGGCCACGATCATGATGGTGATCGCGGCCATGCTCACGGCGCTGACGATCGCCCGCGAGTGGGAGCGCGGCACGATGGAGCAGCTCGCCGCCACGCCCGTGTCACGGCTCGAGGTCGTGCTCGGCAAGCTGCTCCCCTACCTCGCGATCGGGCTCGTGGACGTGACGCTGACCACCGTGCTCGGCGTAGCGGTGTTCGGCGTGCCGTTCCGTGGCGACGCCGTGCTGCTGGCGCTGCTGTCGTTCCTGTTCCTGCTCGGCGCGCTCGGGCTGGGCATCTTCATCTCGGCCGTGGCGAAGACCCAGCTCGTGGCCACGCAGCTCGCGCTGATCGCCACGTTCCTGCCGGCGTTCCTGCTGTCGGGCTTCATGTTCCCGATCGAGACCATGCCGCCCCCGCTGCAGGTGATCTCGCTGCTCGTGCCGGCGCGCTACTTCCTGGTCGTGGTGCGCGGCATCTTCCTGAAGGGCGTCGGGCTCGAGGTGCTCGGGGGCCAGGCGCTGCTGATGCTGGCGTTCGCGGCGCTGGGCCTGCTGCTGGCCTCGCGCTCGTTCCGCAAGGAGCTCGACTGATGGTCCGCGAGAAGGTCGAACGCGTGCTCGGGCTCGTGCGCAAGGAGTTCCGCCAGCTCCTGCGCGACCACCGCATGCTGCGCGTGATCCTGGCGGCGCCGGTGTTCCAGCTGATCGTGTTCGGGTACGCCGTCTCCACCGACGTCCGACAGACGCGCCTGTTCGTGGTCGACCACGATCGCACCGCCGAATCGCGCGCGCTGCAGGATGCGCTCGTGTCGTCGACGTACTTCCGCGTGGTCGGCCGCTCCGACCGCGGCGCGGACCTGGTCGCGGCGCTCGACCGCGGCCGCACCACGGTGGGGCTCGAGATCCCGGCCGGCTACGCCCGGGACCGGCACGCGGGGCACGCCGCGGTGCAGCTGCTGGTGGACGGAACGAACTCGAACATGGCCACGATCGCGCTCGGCTACGCGGAGCAGATCGTGCGCTCGCACGGGCTGGCCACGCTGGAACGGCGGCTCGTGCTGCCCGTGGACCTGCGCGAGCGGGCGTGGTTCAACCCGGCACTGATCTCGCGCAACTACAACGTGCCCGGTGTGATCGGCACGATCATGCTCATGATCAGCATGCTGCTCACGGCGCTCGCGGTGGTGCGCGAACGCGAGCTGGGCACGCTCGAGCAGCTCATGGTGAGCCCGCTCACCGCGGGCGAGCTGATCGCCGGCAAGACGATCCCGTTCGCGATCGTGGCACTGCTCGACCTGGTCATCATCACGGCGGTGTCGCTGCTGTGGTTCCGGATCCCGTTCCTGGGGCAGGGTCCACTGCTGCTGCTGGCGGCGATGTTGTTCCTGCTCTCGACGCTCGGCCTCGGGCTGCTGATCTCGACCGTGTCGGGCACGCAGCAGGAGGCGTTCCTGACGATGTTCCTGGTGATGATGCCGGCGATGATGTTCTCGGGCTTCATGTTCCCGGTGGCCAGCATGCCGCCGCTGTTCCAGTGGCTCACGCTGGCGAATCCGCTGCGGCACTACCTCGAGATCCTGCGAGCCGTCTTCCTGAAGGGCGCGGGACTCGACGCCCTGTGGCCGCAGTACCTGGCGCTGCTCGGCATGGGCGTCGCCACGCTCGCGTTCGCCGGCTCGCGCTTCCAGAAGACGGTCCGCTGAGCGCCCGATCCCGCCGGGGTCGCGGGCGGGCGGACGAAAGGGCCGGTCCGAAGACCGGCCCCGTTCGAGGCTCGCGCCCGGCCGGCGCGCGAGCCGGTGTCGCTCCATGTCAGCGCACGAACATGACGCTGCGCGAGAGCTGGCCCTGTCCCGAGCGCATCTGCACGAAGTACATGCCCGGCGTGAGCCCGCGACCCGACAGCACCAGCGAGTGCTCGCCGGCTTCGTACTGCCCGTCGGCCAGCGTGCGCACGAGCTGCCCGGCCACGTTGTACACGTGCACCGACACCTCGCCGTCGCGCGGCAGCGCGAACTGGAACGACGTCGCCTCGCGGAACGGGTTCGCGCCCGTGATGCGGAACGCCACCGAACCCGGCGCGGTGCGGACACCGGCGGCCTGCTCGCCGTCGAACGCCACGGCGGCGTTCAGCAGGCTGGGACGGTACTGCGGCGTGTACACGCCCATGCGGGCCGTCTGGCCGGCGCTGAACTGGAACATGCACGCGTCGTCCGTGTAGTCCATGAAGTTGTTGATCGGGTCGAGCCCCGCCGACGAGCAGGTGTTGCGGCCCGTCGGGCAGCCGAACGCGGCGCTCGCTTCGTACGGCGTGTCGCTCACCTCGTCGCCGGGTGCGGTGCAGCCGCCCTGGAACGTGTGGTAGAGGCCGAGGTAGTGACCGGCCTCGTGCACGAGCGTGCGGCCCAGGTTGTAGGGCGCCAGCGCGCCGCCCGGCACCGAGGCGTAGTGGAACACGACGCCGTGGCGGTAGTCGGACTCCGCGTAGCTCCACGGGAACGTGGCCCAGCCGAGCAGGCCCTGGCCGGGCTTGCACGAGTAGACGTTGAAGCGGTGCGCCGGATCCTTCTTGAGCGCGTTCTTCGCGTTGCGCTCGGCGCCCGTGCCCGGCGTCATCTTGAACCACGTGTTGTTCTGCGTACGGTCGACGCTCGCGAGCACGAACGTGAAGCCGGTGCCGGCGTAGTCGGAGTTGAGCTTCGCGATCTGCCCGTCGATCAGCGCCTGCGAGAGGTTGCCCTCGCCCGTGCTCGAGTAGATGACGTGCCACGCCACCTTGATCTGGCCCCCCGCCTCGCCGAAGTTCGGGTGGTCCTTGATCCACTTGTCCGCGGCCTCGCGGATCGCCGCCTGCTCCACCGGGTCGGGCGCGACGGTGCCGCACGAGCGCTGCGTGATCACGTCTCCACGCTGGACGGGAGCGGTCGGGTCGCCCTCGGGCGAGTCGATGGCATGCCCCTGCGCGACGGCCAGGGCGCGGGTGGTGGCCACGAGAACCAGGGTCAGGACGGCGGTGGCAAGCGAAGACCGGAGCTTCATGACTCGACTCCTCCACGGGGACGGGACGAGGTCCTCCCGGCGCCGTGCCGGCCGCGAACGACCGATGCACCCGCCGAGGGACGGGAATCTGTCCGTGCCCCGACCGGAGATCAAGGAGAAAATGCGGTGGGACGGCGCGATGTCCCGCGGCCTTCACGGGCCCGTCAGCGCCCCGTGAAGCACGCGCCGCCCTCGTGCCCGCCGCCTTCGGGCGAGCCGGCCGGTGCCGGGCTGGCCGCCGCCGTTCGGCTCCGTCTACAGTGCGCAGCCCGTCCCCCCCTCCGCGGTGATCGCATGCGCGACGTGTTCGCCTCCCCCGACATCCGGCAGAGCTTCGAACGGCTCGAACGCGCGCTCGCCGCGCGCCACGCCCGCCGTGTCGGCGCGATGTTCGACGTGCAGCCCGTGCACACCGTGTACGGCGGCGCGCACCTGTTCCGGCACGACGTCTCCGCGCGGCTCGGAGAAGCGGCGCGCGCGCACATGGCCGCCTGGACACCCGACTGGGTCACGTTCGCGCGCGTGCTGCAGCTGCCGGGCGCGGACCGGCTCCCGGCGCTGCCGGCGGCGCGCGAGGCGTTCGAGCGCGAGCTCGACGCCGAGCCCGACGGCGGGCGCGCGAAGCACCGCGACGCCTGGATCGCACGGGAGGTGTGGGAGCGCGTGCGCGCGAAGCTCCACCGCGAGCCCGTCGAGGACTATCGCGTGGACTTCGAGGACGGCTACGGCGTGCGCGCCGACGCCGAGGAGGACGCGGCCGCGGACGCGTGCGCCGACGAACTGGCGCTCGGGATGGAGCGCGGCACGCTGCCGCCGTTCGTGGGCGTGCGCGTGAAGGCGCTCGACGAGCGGTCGCGCGGTCGCGCCGTGCGCACGCTGGAGCGCGCCGTCGGCGGCCTGCTGGACCGCACGCGGGGCCGGCTGCCGCGGGGTTTCGTGGTGACGCTGCCCAAGGTGTCGGTGCCGGAGCAGGTCGCCCTGCTCGACGAGCTGCTCGCGGCGCTCGAAGCGACGCACGGGCTCGAGCGCGGTGAGATCCCGTGCGAGCTCATGGTGGAGACGCCCGCGTGCCTGTTCGACGAGCAGGGCCGCGTGCCGCTGCGCTCGCTCGTGGACGCGGCCGCCGGCCGCTGCCGCGGCGCGCACCTGGGCGCGTACGACTACACGGCGGCGCTCGACGTGAGCGCGCTGCACCAGTCGCTCGCGCACCCGGCCGCCGCGCTCGCGCGCGCCGTGATGCAGGCCGCGCTCGCCGGCACGCGCGTGATGCTCGCCGACGGCGCGGTGACGCGGCTGCCGCTGCCGCCGAAGGGCAGGGCCCCGGGCGCCGCGGCGGGCCCGAGCGACGACGCCGACCGTCGCGCCGTGCACGACGCCATGCGCGCGCACCACGCCGAGGTGCGGCGCGCGCTCGCCGAGGGCTGGTACCAGGGATGGGATCTGCACCCGGGCCAGCTCCCCACGCGCTACGCCGCGGTGATGGGCTTCTACCTGGAAGGCATGGACGCGGCCACGGAACGGCTGCACCGGTTCGCGGAGCAGGCCGCACGTGCCACGCGCGTGGGCCAGGTGTTCGACGACGCCGCCACCGCGCGCGCGCTGCTGAACCACTTCCTGCGCGGCCGGGGCTGCGGCGCGATCATCGAGGACGAAACGATCGGCACGCAGTGGTCGGACGACCTCGACGTGGTGCGCGAACTGCTGATCGCCACCGAGTACGACGGCGAGCAGCCGGGCTTCTGAGGCGCCCGGGCCGCGGGCGGGCTCAGCGCGTCGCGAGCGCCGCCCGCGCCACCATCGCCCAGCCCACGAGGAACGCGACGCCGCCGAGCGGCGTGACCGCGCCCCACGTGCGCACGCCGGTCAGCGCGAGCGCGTAGAGGCTGCCGCTGAACAGCAGCGTGCCGAGCGCGAACGCCCACGCGGCCGGCACGAGCCCGGCGGCCGGACGCTGCTCGCGCCACACGCCGAGGCCTAGCATCGCGAGCGCGTGGAACATCTGGTAGCGCGCCCCGGTCTCGAACACGGCGAGCAGGTCGGGCGTGAGCTGGCCCCGCAGGCCGTGCGCGCCGAACGCGCCGGCCGCCACGGCCACGAGCGCCGACAGTGCGGCGACGAATCGAACGTTCATGGAAGGATCTCCAGGCGAGGGGCTCCGAACATCGCGGATCGGCCGTCCGGGAGGCCGGGACGGGTCGAAGGTCGCGCCGGCACGATACATCGGAATTCCCGATGACTCACGCGGTGTTTATCTATTTTTTCGTGTCCGGCGGATCGCCGATCCTCCGTGCGGACGGCGGGCCCCCCGACGCCGTCCGCCATCGTGACGTCTCCGCCATTTCCGATCGAGGAGTTCCATGACCGAGAGCATCGGCTCGCCCTTGCTGTGGGGCGGCTTCATCGCCTTCGTACTGATCCTGCTGGGCCTGGACCTGGGCGTCTTCCACCGCAAGGCGCACGAGGTGAAGTTCCGGGAAGCGGCGCTCTGGAGCGTGTTCTGGATCGTGCTCGCGCTGGCGTTCAACGCGGGCGTGGCCACGATGTACGGCCCCCAGAAGGGCATGGAATTCCTGACCGGCTATCTCATCGAGAAGGCGTTGTCGGTGGACAACGTGTTCGTGTTCCTGGTCGTCTTCGGGGCGTTCGGGGTGCCCGCCCAGTACCAGCACCGGGTGCTGTTCTGGGGCGTGCTCGGCGCGCTCGTGATGCGCGCGATCTTCATCTTCGCCGGTGCGGCCGCGCTCGAGGCCTTCCACTGGGTGATCTACGTGTTCGGCGGCATCCTGCTGCTCACCGGCGTGAAGCTGCTCCTCGCCGGCGGCAAGCAGGAACGGCCGGAACACAACCCGCTGTTCCGCCTGTTCCAGAAGTTCGTCCCGAGTACGCCCCGCTACCACGGCCAGCGGTTCTGGGTCGTCGAGAACGGCCGGCGCCTGGCCACGCCGCTGCTCATGGTGCTGGTGCTGATCGAGATCACCGACCTGGTGTTCGCCGTGGACTCGATCCCGGCCATCTTCGCCGTCACGCGCGACCCGTTCATCGTGTTCACGTCGAACATCTTCGCCATCCTCGGGCTGCGCGCGCTGTACTTCTGCCTCTCGGGCGTCGTGCACCGTCTGCGCTACCTGAAAGTGGGGCTCGCGCTGGTACTGATCTTCGTGGCGGGCAAGATGCTGGTCAGCGAGTTCTACAAGGTGCCGATCGGGCTGTCGCTGAGCGTGATCGCCGTGCTGCTGGGCGGCGCCGTGATCGCGTCGCTGCTCGCCACGCGCGGTGGTGGCGGGACGCCGGCGCCGGAGCCCTCGCCGGCGGGCGATTCG
>JBGAOB010000017.1:0-31110 GCA_044222045.1 Candidatus Eiseniibacteriota bacterium | reverse complement strand
GCCGGCTTGCGAGGGGAGCGGGTGCGGTTCAAGCGCGCACCGGCGGATCAAGGGGGCGGAACATGGGGCCGCAGGATAACCGGCGCCGCGAGGCTCCGCGAAAAAACGGACACGGCGGCAGAGCGGGGAGACCTCGCCGCCGTCCCACTGGGGGCCAGCTGGGCGACGACGCCCGCAGGCGCGCGCCCGTAGGGACAGCAGCGCCTCGCGCGTTCAGCTCCGCGCCGACGGCGCGCTGCCGCGCCGAGAGCGATCAGGCCCATCGAAGCCAGGGCCATGGTGCCGGGCTCGGGCACCGGGTTCACGGGACCGTTGCCGTTGTGGCGACGCGTCTCGTCCTGGTCACCCGTACCATTCCCGGCGGTGCCGATCGGGTCGCCGTCGTCGGCTCGGCCGAGGTTCGGCCGCGACCCGTCGGACGACGGCAGGTGTCCCGGGTACGGCTTTAAACGCCGACGAGCCAAAAGCACGACGCAAACGAGAGACAGGAGCAAACGCTTCATGTGCAGAGCTCTCCTCTGGGACGTGGAGGCAAGGGCGCGGCATGGAAAGGTACGCAGGTCTACATGGCAAGCCGCGGCCAGTCGCCCCGCCTGCTGCAACCCTTGCACACCATGCGCTCGTGCGGTTCGCAGTGGACAGGAGGCCGCCGGGCCCGGCACCTTGCGTAAGAGTGTCGTCGGCCGACACCAGGGAGGCTGGAGAACGATCCCAGTGCGAGCGGAGGGCGAGGCGTAAAGAACTGGGAACTCGGCGGTCGGGATGTCGCGAACGCCGGCACGCCCGCGTGGTGACCACGCCCCGCAGCGTCTTCGGCTGTATGAGCGCTCGCGAAACAGGCGAGTACCCGCTACCCCGCGGCTGCCGGTGCTGTCCTGCGCGGGTTTCGAGCCGCGGCCGGACGGGGAGGACCCCGCCGGACGAGTCGCGGCCCTGAGCCGGACCGTCGGTCCGCTACGGCAGCAGGATCAACCGCTCCAGCCGCTCCAGGCCGGTGGTGCGGAAGCGCATCAGAAGTGAGCCGGCGGGTATTCGACCCGCCCGCCTGGGCATCCAGCGCCTTACTGGTGGTGGCCGGCCTGTAGCAGGGCGTCCACGAGCGTCGCCACCCGGCGGCCGGCCAGGTCGTGCACGCTCAGTTCCACCGGCGCCTCGCGCGGCAGGTCCCACGCCAGTTCCACCGACGACCGCGCCGGGTTCGGGCGCGGCGGCAGGAAGCGCAGCGCCGTGCCCGGCGCGCCGGCGCCCGTGTTGCCGCCGGTGACGCGCGCACGGAGCGTCACCGCCAGCGCGGCGGGCTCGCCCTGCCCGGGCAGCGCCTCGTCCTGCACCGCGAACTGCAGCGTCGCTTCGTACGTGGAGTCGGGCGTCGCACCCGCCGCGTCGAAGTGCACGTTCCACGTCTGGCCGGTGCCCGACAGCAGCACGGGCGTGAACGGCGTGGTGAGCGAGAAGCGGCCCGCGCCGCCGGTGATGGCCGCGGCCGAAACGGCGAGCCGCGCCTGCAGCGTGTTCCAGCCCACGTTGTGCACGCGCACGCTCGAGTCGCGGAACGCCGACGCGGCGTGCTCGCCCAGGTCGAGCAGGCCGGCGGCCACGGCGGTGGTCGAGTCGAGCGAGCCGGTGGCGTGCGCCAGCACGCGGCCCGACAGCAGCACGACCTTGTTGGCCGTGTCGGGATCGTTCGCGGCGATCGTGAGCGAGCCGGCGCGCACGCCGACGCTGCCCGCGTCGATCGTGATCGCGTGCACGTCCGCGGCGCCGCCCGCGGCCACGCGGAACGTGCCGGCGGGCGCGGCGAAGCCGGCGGGTGCGCCGAGCGTGTAGCGCAGCGAGTCGCCCGGCACGGGGGCGGCGTTGCCCACGGCCAGGTTCTGCGACGCGACGGCGTTCACGATCACGTCGCCGAAGGCCAGCGCCGACGGTGCCGCGGTCTTCGCGGGCAGGCGCAGCGTGATCACCACCGGCAGGTGGTCGGAGGCGCCGCGCAGCGCGTTGGCGATCGTCAGCCCGACGGCGTTGTTGAAGCCGCCGCCGTTGATGTCGTCGTTGAAGTGCAGGCCGTCGTTGCCGTACACGAAGTACCCGCTCTGGCCGTAGCCCGGCACGACGTCCAGACCGGCGCCGTCGAACAACGGCGTGGTGCCGAGGAAGAAGTCGAAGCGGTCGTCCATGCCGCCGCCCGAGAAGACCGTTCCGCAGCCCGTGCGACACGGCGACTGCGAGTGGTGCAGCGCCATGCTCGAGTTGCTGTTCCACGTGCCGGGCAGCACGAACGGGTCCTGCAACCGGCCGTCGTTGTCGGCCTGCGACTCGGTCAGCCGGATGTAGCCGCCCTCCCACGCGCCGTAGAAGTTCGTGTCGCCGCCCAGCAGGATGTTCGTGCCCGCGGGCGCCAGGTTCAGCGTGTTGCGCAGGCTCGTGCACTCCAGGCGCCGCGTGGCCGAGTCGGCGGGCGACGTGAACGCGCTGCCGGCTTTGAAGTGCGCGGAGTAGATGCGGAACGAGGCGGGATTCGAGCGGTAGCCCACCGGCCGCAGCAGCGCCGCGAGCACCTGGCGCGGGCCCCCGGTGGCGACCGACGTGAGGCCGCTCACCGTGACCTCGGTGGAGTCGTAGAAGAGCGCGCTCTCCGCGGCCAGGATGAACCCCGCGAGCTTCCAGTGGCCGGTCGGCTGCGTCACGCGCAGCACGTTCAGCAGCAGCGAGTCGGCCGACTGCGCGTCCTTGATCTCCTGCACGATCAGCACGTCCATCGGCAGCGCGCCGATCGCGCCGCGGAACGTGGGATTGCGCGACGCCACGTTGGCGGCGTTGTAGTCGAGCAGGTTCCACGTGGCCACGCGCAGTGCGTGCGCGGGCGGCGCGAGCAGGGCGAGGATCATCGGCAGCGCGGCGAACACCGCGCGGGGCCGGAACGTCATGGGATGGGCTCCCCCGGAAGAGGAAAGGCCCGCCACCGCGGCAAGGGGCGCGCGGCGGCGGGCCGGCGGACTATCGAACGATGGCCAGGCGCACGGTCTGGGCGGGACGACCGTCCACGCTCATGCGCAGGAAGTACAGACCCGAGCCGAGCGCCATGCCCGACTCGCCGTGGCCGTTCCAGCTCACGCTGTAGCGGCCGGCATCCACCGCGCCGTCGAGCAGCGTGGCCACGCGGCGGCCGGCCAGGTCGAACGCCGCGAGCGACACGCGGCCGCGCTGCGCCATGTCGAAGCGCACGCGCGACTCGGACGTGAGCGGGTTCGGCGCGGGGGCGAACAGCAGCGTCGCCGTGGGCGCCGCGAGGCCCGGCGTGCCCACGTTGCCCGAACTCTGCACGCGGGCGCGCAGCGTCACGACCGCGTCGGTGGCCGGCAGCGCGCCGGGCAGGCCCTCGTCGGCCGACGAGAACGTGAGCGTGGCCTCGTACGTGGAGTCCACCGTGGCGCCCGCGTCGTCGAACGCGACCGTGTACGTCCGGCCGACGCCGGCCAGCAGCGCCGGTGCGAAGCCGCCCACGATCGAGAAGCGCCCGGCGCCGCCGGTGATCGCACCGGCGACCACGTCGAGGCGCGCCTGCAGAGCGTCCCAGCCGAGGTCGTGCAGGCGCGTGTCGAGCGTGCCGAACTCGCCCGCCGGGTGCGTGCCGAAGTCGAGCAGCGCGGTGGTGGCGAGCGCCGCCGAATCGAGCGAGGCGACCGCGTGACGCAGGACGGTGCCCGACAGAGCGATCGAGCGGGTCGCGTGGTCGGGGTCGTCGCTCGTCACGGTGAGCGTGCCCGCCCTGGCGCCGGCGGTGGACGCGTCCATCGCGATCGCGTCGCTGCTGGCCGCGCCGGGGTTCACCACGAACGAGCCGGCGGGCGCCGTGAAGCCGGCGCTCGCGGACAGCGAGTAGTTCAGCTCGTCCACGAAGTCGGTCGCGCCGGTCGAGGCCGAGTTCGTGATCGCGAGCGTCTGCACCGGGTTCGGCGCGCCCACGATGACGGGGCCGAACGCGAGCGCGGCGGGCGCCGTGCTCTGCGCGGGGCGCTGGATGTCCACGCGCACCGGCAGGTGATCCGACGTGCCGAGCAGCGCGGCGGCGTATGCGGCGCCCTCGGGAATCACGGGCGCGTCGGTGATGGCGAGGTTGTAGTGCAGACCGTCGTTGCCCACCGACACGTAGCTGCCGGTGACCAGGTCGTAGCCTTCGCCGTCGCCCATGTCGAGCGTGGGCAGGATCATGTCGAAGCGGTCGTCCATGCCGCCCGTGGCCGCGCCGCTCGCGCAGCCGCTGCCGTTGCACGGGCTCTGCGTGTGCATGGCCGCGAGGCTCCCGGTGTTCCACGTGATCGCCGGGGCGTTCAGCGGGTCGTACAGCCGGCCGTCGTTGTCCGCCTGCACCTCGAGCAGCTTCACGAACGCGCCTTCGCTGCCGCTGTAGATGTTGAAGTCGCCCATCAGCAGGCACGACGTGCCCGGCGGCACCGCGTTCATGCTGTCGCGGATGCCGGTCGCCTCGGCCAGCCGCTGCGCCGCGTTCGCCGAGCCGCTCGACGCCTTCAGGTGCTGCGAGTAGATGCGGATCTCGCCGTTCGCGTAGCCCGTCGGGCGCAGCCGGAACACGTGCACGTAGCGCAGCTGGTTCGCCGGGTTCGGGTAGAACGCCCAGCGGCCGATCAGCGTGAACTTGTCGCGGCGGTAGTAGAGCTCGCTGTCGGTGTCGTTACCGTCGATCCACGGCGCCATCGCCCACGCGCCCGGCTCCAGCGCGTTCAGCACCTGGTCGCGGAACAGGATCGAGCCGGTGCTGTCCGGGAACGTGGTGTTCGTGGCCATTTCCTCGGTCACCACGATGTCCGCGTTCAGCGGCGCGTAGATGGTGCGGTACAGCGGGTTCCGGGCGGCGCTGGTGTTGCCCGGGTAGTTGAGGATGTTGTGGTTGACGATCCGGAACGCGTGCGCGGATCCCGCCGACACGACGAGCAGGGCGAGGAGCGCGAACGCTCGCATCGCCGGAACTCGCATGGGCTCGGGGGCCATGACGACTCCTTCGCGAAAGGTGCGGTGTGCCCGGGGTGGTCCGGGGGCCCGAAAGCCCGCCGTCCGCCGCCGAACCCGACATGGGGTTGGGAAAGTGCCGAGGGAAGTTTATCGAAGGCCGTCGCGAGAATGCCACCCGTAAACCCCGCGGATCGGGGCGTCTGCCTGCGTCGAATCACCCGGACGGGGAGGATTTCGGGGCTTTTCGCTGCCGAGCGCGTCGTCGCACGGTCTCGTCCGCGGCACGGGCGCGCGTCGGGGGCGTCCGCCGGGCCGCACGCACGACGCGAACCGGCCCGCTCGCGTCGGGGCGAGCGGGCCGGGCGGGGACGGCCGCGGGGAGCGGGGAGACTCAGTGGTGCGCGGGCTGCGCGTGCGGGTGCGTCTCCTGCACGAGGCCGTCGGCGTGCTGCGGCGGCGAGTACACGGTGAACAGCTTCAGGCGGTCGGGGCCGACGTTGCGGACGTCGTGCTTCGTGCCGGCCGGGACGAACACCGCCTCGTTGCGGTCCACCTTCTCGGTGCGTCCCTCCACCACGACCTCGGCGCGCCCGTCGACGAAGTAGAAGATCTGGTCGACGTCCGGGTGGACCTCGGCGCCGATCGCGTCACCCTTCTCGAGCGACATCAGCACGAGCTGGCTGTGCTTGCCGGTCACGAGCACGCGACGATAGGCCTCGTTCTCCCGGGTCAGCTTCTTCAGGTCCTTGTGGATCTTCATGACGATCCCTCCTCCGGCGGCCGGGTGGTGATCCCGGACAGCGCATACGCCGCTCCCGCGACCCCGCGCGGTTCGCCTGCGGGATGGCGCCGGATCGCGGCGTGCGAAGCGGTGGCGCCGGTGGCGGTTGACCGGCGCGACACATGCCTTCGTGGCGCGAACGCGGTGCGTGGCCCGCGCGCGGCGCCTGCCAGCGTGGCATCGCCTGCCGGAACGGGTCAGCGCGCCCGCGGCGTCCCGGCGGGGCGCGTCAGCGCGGCGCACTCGGCTTCGCGCCCGCGCACGATGCGGCGCCCGGCGAGCGGGCCGCGCTCGGCGGTGACCACCGTGCACTGCTGCTCGCCGCCGCCGTCGTCGAAGTAGAGCACGACCCAGTCGCGTGTCCTGCCGGCCTCGTGCGCGCGCGCGGTGTTCGAGAACAGCGCCGTGTAGCGTCGCTCGCCGCGCGTGGTGCGAAGCACCGGCAGCCACGCCTCGCCGGTGGGGTTCAGCCGGCGCGGCGCGATCGTGCGCAGTGCGCCCGCCGCCGCCTTCTCGCGGTACTCGCGATCCACGTCGAGCAGCTCCGCGACCGGTGGCGCCGCGCGCGCGGTGGTCGCTGCGCGGGGGCGCCGCACGCGTTCCAGCCGGTGCGCGATCGTGTCCCGGATACCGGCGAGCCGCTTGGCGCCCACGCCCGGCACCTGCGCGAGCCGTCCGTCGCTCGCCGCGGTCTCGAGCTCCTCCAGGCTGCCGATGCCGCGTGCGATCAGCTCGTGCGCGAGCACCGGCCCGATGCCCGGCACGGAGGTCAGCACCGCCGTGGGGTCGGCGCCGTGTCGCAGCCGGTCCAGCATGGGCAGCGCGCCGCGCTCCACGAGGTCGCGGATGTGCTGCGCCATCTGCTCGCCCACGCCGGGCAGCGCCTCGAGCCCCGCGAGGCCTTCGCGCCGGAACAGCTCGGACACGGGCTCGGCGAGCGCACGCACGGAGTCGGCGGCGCGGCGCCACGCGCGCACGCGATACGGGTTCGCGCGCTGGCCGGCGAGCAGGGCCGCCGCCTCGTCGAGGCGGCTGGCCACGTCCAGGTTGAGCGGATGCGACATCGGGCGCCCTCCGCGCGGCACCCTACCGCCGGCGGGCGCGCGCGGCACGCGCCGAATCAGGGCAGGAAGTAGAACGCGAGGCCCAGCACCACGTACACGGCCACCAGCAGCGCGCCCTCGAGCCAGTTGGACTCGCCGTCCTGCGACACCAGGTTCACGACGCCCGCCGCGGCGATGATCGCCAGCACCTCGAACGTGCTGAAGCGCAGGTCCATCGGGCCGTGCGGCATGGCGTACGACGCGAACACCAGCACCGGCGCCACGAACAGCGCGATCTGGATGCTGGAGCCGATCGCGATGTTCAGGGCCAGGTCCATGTGGTTCTTCATCGCCACCACGACCGCCGTGGAGTGCTCGGCCGCGTTGCCGACCACCGCCACCACGATCACGCCCACGAACACCTCGGTCAGGCCCAGCAGGTGCGAGGTCTCCTCCACCGCGCCCACGAGCATCTCGCTCATCCACGCGATCAACGCCGTGGCCACGAGCAGCGTGATCACGGCGCGGCCCACGTTCACCTTCTCGTGGGCGTGGTCCTCGGCGCCGCCCGAGTACAGGTGCTTGTGCGTGCGCAGCGTGAACAGCAGGCTCAGCACGTACGTGGCGAACAGCACGATCGCGATCTCGAGCGACAGCCCGCGCTCCAGCGCGAGTTCGCGCGCCGGCGTGATCGCGCGCGAGGCCACCGCGGTGTCGGCGACCACGCGGAACACGGCGGGCACCACCAGCGCGATCGCGGCCAGCATCAGCAGCGTGGACGAGGCGGCGGCGGCGGAGCGGTCGAAGTTCTGCTTCTCGCGGCGTGCGCCGCCCGCGATCATCGACAGGCCCAGCACCAGCAGCACGTTGCCGATGATCGAGCCGGTCAGCGACGCCTTCACGACGTCGTAGAGCCCGCGGTGCAGCGCCATGAGCGCGATGATCAGCTCGGCCGCGTTGCCGAACGTGGCGTTCAGCAGGCCGCCGATGCCGGCGCCCAGCCGCGAGGCGAGCTTCTCGGTGGCCTCGCCCATCAGGCCGGCCAGCGGCACGATCGCGAGCGCGCTGCACACGAACACGGCGAGCGCGCCCCAGTGCAGGGCCACGGCGAGCGGGGCGATCACCACGAACACGAGCAGCAGCTTGAGGGCGTGCTCGGGGCGGAACAGGTTCGGCAGGGCGGGTGACGCGGCTCGTGCGCTCATGGGCCCGGGAATCTGCCGCGCCCCTCGGGGCGACGCAAGCGCGCCCGGATCAGCGCAGGTGCGGCGGTGCGGCGGCGAGTCGCGCCACCCAGCGCAGCAGCGGCACCGAGCCGAGCGCGAGCAGCCACGCGAGCCCGAACCACGGAGCGAGGCGCGCCGGGGTGCCGGCGGTCGCCGGCGCGGCCGCGGCCGCCGCGTTCCACGCGCCGGCGGACCACGCGGACAGCGCGCGCCCCGCGGTGGCGGCGGCTTCCCACGTGGGCACGAGCGCGACCACCGCGAGCGCCGCCAGCGCGAGCGCCGCGAGCACCGCGGGCTCGGCGACCAGGCGCGCCCAGAACGGCCGCGGGTCGGCGACCAGGGCCGGCATCGCGGCGCCGGACGGGTGGGCGGCCCGCGCGGGGGCGGTCACGCGCGCGAGCACGCGATCGGTGAAGTCGGCGCTCGCGCGGCCGGCGGGTGGAGCCGCCAGCAGCACGGCGATCTTGCGCTCGGCGTTCAGCACGCGCGCGCAGCGCTCGCACGCCGACGCATGCGCGAGCGCCTCGGCGCCGAGGGCGTTCGGGCCGAGCGCGTCCAGCCGCCGATCGAAGGCCGCGCAGTTCACGCCGACTCCCCGAACCACGCGGCGCGCAGGCCGAGCCGTGCGCGTCGCAGGTGCGTCTTCACGGTGTTCTCGGGCATGCCGAGCGCCTCGCCGATGTCGCGCACGGGGCAGCCCTGCCAGTAGTGCAGCGTCACGATCGCACGCTGCACCGGGCTCAGCGACGCGAGCAACGCCTCGACCCGATGCGCGAGCGGGTGCTCGGCGCCCGCCGGCGCCGCGACGTCGGGCCGCCCCGTGTCCTCCAGCGCCGCCTCGCGGCCGAGCCGGTGCTTCAGCGTCGCGGCGCGATCGAGCGCCACGCGCAGCACGATGCGGTGCAGCCACGTGGCGAACGCCGCCTCGCCGCGGAACGCCGGGAGCGCCCGCCACGCGCGCACGAACGCGTCCTGCGCGCATTCCTCGGCGTCGCTCGGCGAGCGCAGCACGCGCAGCGCCAGCGCGCAGGCGCGGTCGCGGTGCCGGTCGACCAGTTCCCGGAACGCGTGCGTGTCGCCGCCACGGGCCGCGGCCACGTGGGCGGCGTCGGGGTCGGCCGCGCGGGCACGCACGGGCGAGCCCGCGCGCGCGGGCGCCTCGGCCCGGTCGAGCGAAGCGATCCGGGTGGGCCAGGAGAGAGTCGCGGACAGGCCGCGCAGGGTCGGGGCGTACGCCGCCATCGAAGCCTTGGACGGATTTCCGGGCCGCGGGGTTTCACGGCGGGCCCGGAGGCGGTGGAGCGCGGCGATCCGGCCCCCGGCCGCGGGCCGCGCGCCAGATCGCCCCGGCGGCGTTCCCGCGCGGGGGTGCCCTGGTCGAAGGGGTCGAGCCACGGGGAGCAGGCCATCCGCGCCCGCCGGGCCGACCGCACCGGCCGCCGTCCCGACAGCGCCGCGACGGCGACGCGCCTGCGGAGACGACCGACATGTGGAATCCCGAGGTCATCGTGCCGTTCCTGGTGTTCAGCATCCCGATCATCGCCATCATGGGCGGCATCATCGTGGGCGTGGTGAAGCAGATCGGCCGCCAGCGCATGATCGAGCTCGTGCAGCAGGAGCGCATCGCCGCCATCCAGCGAGGCGTCGATCCGGCGCAGATCCCGCCCGCGTCCCCGATGCTGCTGGGTGACGGCGACGGCTTCCTGACGTACGAGCAGTCGGAGCGCCGGCGCGCGCAGGGCCTGCTGATCGGCGGCATCGTCACCACGTCGCTCGGGCTGGGCCTGTCGACGTTCCTGTACATGATGCTGCGCGACGAGAGCGAGCCCGTGTGGGCCGTCGGCATCGTGGTGATCTCGGTGGGCGTGGCGCTGCTCGCCTCCGCGGTTATCGTGGCCGCGCGCCGGTCGCGCCGCCGCGCCTGCGCCTGAGCGCACGCGACCGCGCTTCCCGCCGCGGGGCGGCGTCTTCGGGATGCCGCCCCGCCGGCGTTCCACAGCGTGTCAGGCCCGCAGCCTGCCGGGAACTGCCGGCTCACGCTCAGGGCGGCGGCGGGCTATGCTCGCGAACGGGGCTACGCACGCGGGGAGGCGGTCGCGTGATCAAGTGCACGGGCTCCAGCGCCTCGCTGTTGCCGCTCATCGCCGACGCCGTATCGTGTGCGGGCGCGCGCACCGCGCTGCTGGACCTGTTCTCCGGAACGTCGCGCATGGGCCACGCGCTCAAGGCCACCGGCCTGCGCGTGCACGCGAACGATCACAACGCCTACGCGCACGTGCTGGGGCAGTGCTACGTGGCGGCGGACCGCCGGCGCTGGCAGGCGCGGGCCGAAAGGCTGATCGCGGAACTCGACGCGCTGCCCGGCCGCCGCGGCTGGTTCACCGAGACGTACTGCGTGGCGTCGCGCTACCTGCAGCCGGCGAACGGCGCTCGCGTGGACGCGATCCGCACGCGGATCGCGCGCCTCGCGCTGGAGCCCGAGCTCGAGGCGATCGCGCTCACGAGCCTGCTCGAAGCCGCCGACCGCGTGGATTCCACCACCGGGCTGCAGATGGCGTACCTGAAACAGTGGGCCGCGCGCTCGGCGAAGCCGCTGCGGCTGCGCGTGCCCGCGCTGCTCGACGGCGAGGGCGCGGCCTCGCGGCTCGACGCGCTCGAGGCCGCGGAGCGGTTCGAGGCCGACGTCGCGTACCTGGACCCGCCGTACAACCAGCACAGCTTCCTCGGCAACTACCACGTATGGGAGTCCGTCGTGCGCTGGGACCGGCCCGACGTGTACGGCGTCGCGTGCAAGCGCACCGACGTGCGCGAGCGCAAGAGCGCGTTCAACCGCCGGGCCGACATCGCGCCGGCGTTCGATGCGCTGCTCGCACGGCTGCGGGCGCGCTGGCTGGTGGTGTCGTTCAACGACGAGGGCTACCTGTCGCTCGAACAGCTGCGCACGCTGCTCGCGGCGCGCGGGCGGGTGAGCGAGCGGGCGGTGGCGCATCCGCGCTACATCGGCCACCGGATCGGCGTGTACAACCCGCGCGGCGAGCGCGTGGGCCGGCCGGGGCCGGCTCGCAACCACGAGCACCTGTTCGTGGTCGACACGCGCGCGGCGCGTGTACGCGCGCGGGCGCGCGCCGACTACTCGAGCATCACCAGCCGCGTCGCGGGCTCCGCGACGCCGGCCGTGCGCGCGAAATAGACGCCCGGCGGCACGCGCCGCCCCGCGGCGTCGGCGCCGTCCCACGTGCGCTCGCCCGTGCCGCCGAGCACGCGCACCACGCGGCCGCGCACGTCGAGCACGAGCACCGGCTCGGATCTCCGCGCCGCGCCGGGCGCCAGCACCACCGCGCCGCGCGCCGGCACCGGTCGCGCCACCAGCGCGCCGGCGGCCGCCCGTGGCCCGGGCGCGGACACCACCGTGGTGGTCTCCACGGCCGCGATCAGGTCGTTCCAGTAGCTCGGCGTGTTCGCGTACGGATTCGGCATCGTGTCGTGCGTGACCCACACCCACGCCGCGTTCAGCGTTCGGGCGCGCGCCACGGCGGCGCGCATGCTGTCGACGGTGGACAGCGTGTGCAGCAGGTGCGCGAACCGCGCCGGCGGGTACGCGCGCACCCACGGCGACGGCGTGAACGAGAAGTAGCCCTGCCCGTAGTACTCGAAGTTGCAGAGCAGGTCGGCGCCCGACGTGTAGGGCTCCAGCGTCTGCGTACCCGGGTTGCCCACCACGAGCCAGCCCGGCTGCCGCGCGCGGATCGAGTCGCGGATCGCCGCGTAGTACGCCACGTGCGAGCCGTTCGCGTCGTTGGCCATGATGTCCAGGAAGATGCCGTCGAGCGCGTACCACGCCCGGTAGCGGTCCACCTGGCGGATCACCGAGTCGAGCGGCGCGTCGCCGCCGAACGTGGCCACGTAGCCGATCACGCGTCCGCCGGGCGCGCGCACGGCGTTGCCCGCGGCCACGTAGACGGGATCCGGCTGCGCGCCCGGCCCGCTGGCGGGGTTCAGCACCGCGATCAGCGGCACGCGGGCGGCGGCCGCCGCGAGGTCCGCCCACAGCGTGCCGAGCGTGGGGTACTGGTAGCCGGGGGCGAGGAGCCCCATGCGTTCGGCGCGCGCGGCCGTGGTCGACAGGGCCAGGGGCACGAGGACGGACAGGGCCAGGATCACGGCGCGGGGCGGTCGGCGGCGGCGCAAATGGCGGGAAGCAGCGGCGTTCATGCCGCGCAGGGTGCACCCCTCAAGTTCCGCGGGCAACACACGAGAATGGAATACGCGCCGACCCGCAGTGCGGGGGTCGTCGCGGGGGGAGTTGGAGGAAGTCATGTCGAACGGGATCAATCTCACCCACTTGCCTTCGCTGGCGGAAGCCATCGTCCGGCAGGCCCTGGTGGTGCCCCCGCCACCGCCGGCCAAGCCCGGACTCGCTTCGCCCGCCACGGGCAGCTGGAACGACATCTTCGCCAGCTCGGACGTGTACCCGCCGCTTCCCGCGGTCACCTACGACCGAGGCACGACGGCCACGGACGCCGACACGTCCGAGCACCCCACGGTTCCGAGGGCAGAAGCCGGTTGAACCGCGGTCGGAAAGCGACGGCGGGCGAGGCCTGAGGGCCCCGCCCGCGTTCGGGCTTTTCGGGTTGTCCGCTCCCCGGGCTGCTCGCCCGGGCGGGAGGGTCAGCTGCAACCCATCGAGGTTCCGCAGTTGAGGCACTTGTAGCAGGTGCCGTTGCGCACGGTGAGGTGGCCGCAGCTGCTGCACGCCGGAGCGTCGCCGCCGAAGCCGGACAGCTGCCCCTCGCGTGCGTCGTGCGACGCCGCCATCGCGTGTTCCGCCACCGCCAGCCGCGACGGGCGTGGCGACGTCGGGATCGCCGACAGGTCCTCCACGGCACCGCGCGCCGCTTCGATCCGGTCGTGGCCCACCAGGTGTTCCTGCTCGTGCGGGTTCGAGGGCAGTTCGTACAGCTCGCCCGTGGGCACCTCGTCCACGATGTGGATCAGATCCGTGCGGTCGAGATACTCGTAGCCGAGCACGCGGAACACGTAGTCGATGATGCTGGTGCTCGACTTGATGTGCGCGTCCCCGTCGACGCGGCCGTTCGGCTCGAAGCGCGTGAAGCAGAACTGGTCGACCAGGTCCTGCAGCGGCACGCCGTACTGCAGGCCCATCGACACGGCGATCGCGAAGCAGTTCATCAGGCTCCGGTACGCAGCGCCTTCCTTGTGCATGTCGATGAAGATCTCGCCCAGCGCGCCGTCCGCGTACTCGCCGGTGCGCAGGAACACCTTGTGCCCGGCGATGCGCGCTTCCTGCGTGAAGCCGAACCGGCGCGTCGGGAGACGCTTGCGCTGCAGCGGATGCGGCGCGGGGCCCGTCGCGGCCACGGCCGTCGTGGCGACCGCCGCGGCGACCGGCCGGGGCTCGGCCTTCGCGGCCGGCTTCTCGTCGTCCTCCTTCTTGGACGTCACGAGCGGCTGGCTCAGCTTGCAGCCGTCGCGGTACAGCGCCACGGCCTTCAGGCCCAGCTTCCACGACTGCAGGTAGATGTCCTCCACGTCCTCGACGCTGGCGTCGTTCGGGAGGTTCACCGTCTTGCTGATGGCGCCCGACAGGAACGGCTGCACCGCACCCATCATGCGCACGTGGCCCATCGGCTGGATGTAGCGCGTGCCGTGCGAGCCGCAGCGGTTGGCGCAGTCGAACACCGGAAGGTGCTCGGGCTTCAGGCCCGGCGCGCCTTCCACGGTCTGCGTGCCGCAGATGTAGGTGTTCGCGTCGTCGATCTGCGCGTCGGTGAAGCCGAGCGCGCGCAGCAGGTGGAAGCCGCGCGTCTCGATGTCCGAGGCGGCGATCCCGAGCCGCTGCATGGTCTCGTCGCTCACCATGCCGCGCATGAACACCATGCGCAGGTCGAGCGCGGTGGGGAGCGCCTTCTCCAGGCGCGCGATCTCGTCGGCCGTGAAGCCGCGGTGTGCGAGCGAGGCCACGTTCACGTGCGGGGCGCCCGTGAACGTGCCGTGGCCGATCGCGTACTTCACGATGCGGTCGGCCTCGGACGGCGTGTAGCCCAGCGTCGCGAGCGCGGCGGGCACGGACTGGTTCACGATCTTGAAGTAACCGCCGCCCGCGAGCTTCTTGAACTTCACCAGCGCGAAGTCCGGCTCGACGCCCGTGGTGTCGCAGTCCATGAGCAGGCCGATCGTGCCGGTGGGCGCGAGCACCGTGGACTGCGCGTTGCGGTAGCCGTGCAGCGCGCCGAACGCCACCGCGCGCTCCCACGACTCGATCGCGGCCGCGCGCAGCGTGGCCGGCGCGTGCCTGGGGTCGATCGCGCGCGCCGCGTCCAGGTGCAGCTGCATCACGCCGCGCATGCTCTCGGCGTTCTTCGCGTACCCGCGGAACGGGCCCTTGCTGGCGGCCATTTCGGCCGACAGCGCGTACGCCTCGCCCGTCATCACGGCCGTCAGGCAGGCCGCGTACGCGCGCGCGCCGTCGCTGTCGTACGGCAGGCCGTTCACCATCAGCAGCGTTCCGAGGTTGGCGTAGCCCAGGCCGAGCGGACGGAAGTCCTCGGAGCGGCGCGCGATCTTCTCGGTGGGGTACGACGCGAAGCTGACGAGGATCTCCTGCGCCAGGAAGAACACGCGATTCGCGTGGCGGTAGCCGTCGAGGTCGAAGCCGCCGTCCTCGCGCCGGAACTTCATCAGGTTGATCGACGCCAGGTTGCAGGCCGTGTCGTCCAGGAACACGAACTCGCTGCACGGGTTCGTGGCGTGGATGCGGTCGGTGGCCTTGCACGTGTGCCACTTCTGGATGGTGTCGTCGTACTGCAGGCCCGGGTCGGCGCACGCCCACGCGGCGTCGGCGATGTCGCGCCACAGCTTGCGCGCGCTCATGCGCTCGTGGACCTGTCCGTTCGTGCGGAACGTGGTCTCCCACGTGCCGTCGCGTTCGAGCGCCTCCATGAAGCGATCGGGCACGCGCACCGAGTTGTTCGAGTTCTGGCCCGACACGGTGGCGTAGGCTTCGCCGTTGAAGTCGGAGGAGTAGCCGGACTGGACCAGCGCGGCCACCTTGCGCTCCTCGCGCACCTTCCACTGCACGAAGTCCACGATCTCGGGGTGGTCGAGGTCGAGCACCACCATCTTGGCGGCGCGCCGCGTGGTGCCGCCCGACTTCGTGGCGCCGGCGCCGCGGTCGAGCACTTCGAGGAAGCTCATCAGGCCCGATGACGTGCCGCCGCCGGAGAGCTTCTCCATGCGGCCGCGCAGCCGGGAGAAGTTCGTGCCCGTGCCCGAGCCGAACTTGAAGACGCGCGCCTCGTTCTTCACCAGCTCGAAGATGGACATGAGGTCGTCGTCCACCGACTGGATGAAGCAGGCCGACACCTGCGGACGGGAGTACGAGTCGGTCGTCATGCCCACCACGTCGGTGGACAGGTCCACGGCGTAGCTGCCGCCCGAACCGGCGATGCCGTACTCGTGCCACAGGCCGAGGTTGAACCACACCGGCGAATTGAAGGCGCCGATCTGGTGCACCAGCATGTACGCGAGCTCGGCTTCGAACGCTTCGGCGTCTTCGACCGAGGCGAAGTAGCCGCCCTGCTGTTCGCCCGTGACGCGCACGGTGTGCGCGAGACGGTGCACCACCTGGCGCACGCTGGTCTCGTGACCGGGCGCCGCGGGCAGGCCCGCCTTGCGGAAGTACTTGCTCACCACGATGTCGGTGGCGAGCTGCGACCACGAGGCCGGCACTTCGACGGCGTCCATCTTGAACACCACGGAGCCGTCGGGGTTGGAAATGACCGTCTGGCGCTTGTCCCACTTCACCTGGTCCAGCGGGTCGACGCCGGGACGCGTCCAGCGACGCGACACGGTGACGCCGGTGCCAGTGGGTGCGAGAGCGGGGAACGCGCCTTCGGGAGCGAGCGGATTGGACATGGGGACCTCCCTGGTCCTTGTCGAGGTGTCCGGCGTCGTCCTTGTTGCACTGCGTCCGGCCGGTGGGGCCATCAGGGGTTGCGCCAGAGGATGGCGAAGCCCCACCGGCTGAGCCGCGACTACAGCAGGATGAACGACCTTCGTCTGTTTGCGTGAGATCCGCGGGCGATGGAGGAGTCGAGCCCTCCCCTGCGGTGCGGAGCGTTATACCACTCGCCCGAGCAGGCGTCGCAAGGCGAATTTTCGCGCCGGTTTTTCATGCGAATTTTCATGTGGACAGCGCGCGCGCGCGATTGACGAGGTCGCGCACGATCGTGTTAACGGAATTCCGAAAGCGCGCGAGATCGCGCGCGTTCGATCCGACGCAACGAAAAAATGTGCGCGCGGACTCTCGCGCGGGAACGCGTGCGACAGACCGCGCGCCTCGTGCGTCATCCGAGCGCGGGCCGGTTCGCGCGAGCGGCCGGGAGCCACTCGCGTTCGCCGCCACTTCACGACGGTGGGTGCCAGCGAACGAACGCCGCACTCCACCGCGAGCCCCGCGCGGACCGGGGTCAGCGCCAGCGCAGGAACGGCTGGCGGTCGTCGCCGGCGCTCGGCAGGCCGCTCGACACGCGCACGGTGCTGTCGCTGCGGAAGTAGAAGTACAGCTCGCTCGCGCCGCCGCCGGTGGTGGGGCGGTTCGACGCGAACGCGATCACGCTGCCGTCGCGGCTCACCGACGGGTGCCGCTCGTCGTCGGCCGAGTTCAGGTTCGGCAGCGGCACGTACGCGCCCGACGTGAGGTCGTAGAGCGCCACGTCCCAGCCGCCGGCGCCGCCGGTGCGCGACGTGGAGAACGCCAGCCAGCGCCCGTCCGGGGACAGCGAGGGCTCGACGTCGTCGCCGTCGCCGATCAGCGCGGCCAGCGAACGCAGGCCCGGCAGCGCGCGGTCCCACACGTACACGTGCGGCTTGCCCGAGCGGTCCGAGGTGAACGCGATCACGTCGCCGTTCACGTCGGGGGACGGCTGGCCGTCGTCGTTCGTCCCGGCGGCGTCGAGCCCGGGCAGCAGCACGTACCGGTGGCTCGTCGACTCGTAGAGGCGCACGCGCGCGGCGCCCAGCGTGTCGCGCTCGAACGCCAGCCGCAGGCCGTCGCCGGTGAATCGCGGCCGGCGCTCGACGTGCCCCGACTTCAGTTCCGCGACGTCCAGCACGCGCTCGTCCAGGCGGTCGTAGATCACCACCTCGGTGTCGCCCGCCGCGGCGCCCGGCGCCGTGTACGCCACGAAGCGCCCGTCCCCCGACAGGCAGGGCTCGCCTTCCGGCGTGGTGGTGCCGATGCCGCGCAACGCGTGGAAGCCCGCCTGGTCCAGGTCCCACAGGTACAGCGCGAAGTGCCCGGGATTGCCGCGATCGCTGTTGAACACCACCAGGTGCTCGCCGCTGGTGTCGCCGACGGGCGCGGACGTGCGCGTGGCGCCGCAGCCGGCCACCAGCAGCGCCAGCGCGAACACCGCGACGGGCGCCCGCTTCGATGTCGTCATGAGGAAGCCTCCTTGCCGGGTGAGCCCGCGCACCTTAGCAGCGCCCGCGCTCGGGCGGCCACGCCGCGGAGCCGGGGCCGTCGGCCCGGACGCACGAACGGCGGGCCGATGTTCCGGCCCGCCGTCGCGTCGGATCGGCGACACACCCACGGTGACCGGCCCCCGCCAGTCTCCGGAGTGGTTCCGATCCGTTACGGAACGAGAACGACCGAGCGGCGCTGCACGCCTTCGGCCGTGCGCATGCGCACGTAGTACACGCCGGCGCGCAGGGCCCGGCCCTGGTCGTCGGCGCCGTTCCAGTGCACGCGGTAGCTGCCCGCCTCGTGCGCGCCGCTCGCGAGCGTGCGCACCAGCCGGCCGTCCACCGAGTACACCGCCAGCTCGGCCGCTCCCGGCCGCGCCAGCGACCACGCGATCGTGGTCGTGCCGCGGAACGGGTTCGGCTGCGCGGCCGCCAGCTGCGTGGTCACCGGCGTCGGCGCCGAAACGGCCCCGAGCGCCACCGGGCGGTTCGCACCGTCACGGCCTTCCGCGCCCGCCAGCTTCACGCGCGGGTCGCCGGCCGCGTTCGCGCGGAACGTGACCGTGGCCAGCACGCCGTCGCCGCTCATCGTGGCGCCGGTTCCGAGCACGGCGGCGTCCACGCCACCGGGTTCGGGCGCGTACGCCACGCCGTTCGCCGCCGCCAGCAGTTCGCCCGCTCGCACCGACACGGGCGTGGCGACCGCCGCGTCCCACGCCAGCCGGGCGGACAGGCCCTGCAGGTCGCCGACGCCGTGGATCACCAGCGCCACGTCGAACGTGGAGCCGGCCTGCACGGCCGACGGCGCACGCACGGCCAGCGCGTTCGCGTCGCCGTCGACCCGGTGCTGCGGACCGGACGGCATGCTCACCTGGCCGTAGTTGAGCGCGAACATCATCAGGTCCTCGAAGTTCACCTTGTTGTCGGTGAGCGGCCGGCCGTTCACGTAGTTGTTCGTGGTCGGACCGACGTCGAGGAAGTTCCACGTGTCGAACGGCACGAGCGTGATGCCGTAGTGGAAGCCGAGCATCGAGATGTCACCCATGGCGACGAGGTTGTCGCCCTGCCCGGCGGTCATGCCGTCGGACACGTCGCCCAGGTGGTAGTTCAGCGTGCCGCCGGTGACGTTGCTCGCCGCCGACCAGTTGCCGCACGCGTCCTGCGCGTACGCGACGTAGTACCACCAGTCGCGCGTCGCCGGTTCGTCGGTCTGGCCGGTCGCCGTGACCGCCGTGAGCGTCCACGGCGCGGCCGGCGGATACGCCCCCGGCGCGGCCGGCGCGGCACCGCCCGCGTCGTCGTACTCGGGGTAGTGGCCGAACGGCGCGCGGTACACCTTCACCACCGCCGCGTCCGGACCCGGCGTGAACGTGAGGCCGATCTTCGTGGTGCCGTTCGCGTCGTTGCCCGTGGTCACCTGCGCCGCCGCCAGCGCGGTGACCGCGGCCGGCGCCGTGTTGTCGATGGTGATCGTGGCCGAACCGCCGACACCGGCGGCCAGCGGCGCGTTGCCGCAGTCACGCAGTTGCGGGTTCGACAGCGTGACGGTGCCCGTGCCCGACGGCGCGACGCTGGTCACGTACAGCGTGAACAGCAGCCCCGTCGGCGCGGTGGCGCCGCACGGCAGGCCGAGCGAGGCGCCGTCGACGGTCCACGTGTTCGGGCCGCTCGAGTACGTCGCGAAGTTCGGCAGGCCGAGCAGGTACGTGCCGACGTCGAACGACGTGCCGCACAGCGTGAGGTTGGGCGACAGCGTCACGTCCACGCTGAAGCCGCGCACCGGGTCGGCGCCCGAGCGCGTGATCGTGACCGGGATCGCGACGCACGCGTTCGCGGGCGTGATGCAGCTCACGGGAGCCTGCGGCGTGATCGCGTTCGGGGGGCCGGCCGTGAAGCCGCAGCCCGGCTGCACGTCGACGCCCGACAGCAGGTAGGGCGAGTAGGTGACCGGGCCGATCACGGCGTTCGCGCCGCCGGCGCCGGGGCCCATGTTGCTGCCCCACCAGTTGTTCGCGGCCAGGTGCGTGCCGCCGGCGAGGCCTTCGTAGCCGGCGGTCAGGTTGCCCGTGATGGCGTTGTCGTGGGCGTTCACGTTCACGCCCGCGCCACCGGCCCAGATGCCCCAGTCCCAGCCGCTGATCTCGAGGTTCGTCGCGGTCAGCGACACGCCGCCACCGCCGGAGGACACGTCGATGCCCTCGGTGCCGGCGGTGCCGGGACCGACGAGGCAGCCGCCGTTCACGGTCACGGTGACGAGCGACGCGGCGTGCACGTCGCCGGACGACGCCTCCTCCATCGGCTGCGCCTTCGGCAGCGCGCGGCCCGAAGCGGAGTGGCCGAGCAGCGTGGCCTGGCTGTTGTACGCCAGCACCGCGAACGCACCGATGCCGCCCGCGACGGGCGTGCTGTTGCTGCCGCCCGTGATCGAGCCGTTCGTGTCGATGAAGTAGGTGCCCGACTGGCAGCCGGTCACGCTGCCGCCGGTGATGGTGACCGTGCCCGCGGCGTACAGGAGCTGGCCGCTCGCGGTGTACGACGCACCCGTGTAGTAGATGCCCGACACGGCGCAGTTCGCGATCGTGGCGGTGGCGCCGAACGACACCTGGATGCCGTTCTGGGCGTTGAGCGCCGTGTGGCCCTGGCCGGTCACCGTGCAGTCGTGCACGTTGCCCGTGTAGCCGGCGCCGTTGATCACGATGCCGCCCTTCTGGAAGTCGGACACGTTCGTGCCGCCCACCTCGAGCGTGTAGCTGCCGGCGTTGTTGCCGCCGAAGATGCCCACGCCCGCCTGGTTGCCGGTGAACGGCGTGTCGCGCACGCGCACGACGTCGCAGTCGAGCACGCGGCCGCCCGTGTTCCAGTAGCCGATGCCCTGCAGGCGGTAGTTCGAGTTGCCCACGCCGGCACCGTCCACGGTGAGGTCGCGCACGGTGACCGGCGCGCCGCCCGTGACCATCACGACCGGGAAGTTGGCCGCGCTGGTCGTGTAGAACTGCGTGAGCGTGGCCGGTGCGCGCACCGTCGTCTGCGTGCGGCCCGCGCCCTGCAGCGTCAGGCTGGTGCCGTTCACGACCACCTGCTCCACGTACGTGCCGGGTTTCACCAGCACCACGTCGCCGGTGGCGGCGTGCAGCACCTCGGGCTGGATCGCCGAGCCGATGCGGCGCACGTTGTTCATCGTGTACGGACCGCTCAGGTACGAGTACGTGCGCACGCTCGCGGGCGCGCCGGGGCCCACGACCACGGCGCGGTCGAACGTGTTCGTGTTCCAGTACGACGCCCAGTCGAACTGGGAGTTGTCGTACGTGCCGCGCGCGCGGACGAGCTGACCTTCGGGGTACAGGTCGGCGAACGAGTTGCCCGTGATCTGCGCGCCGCCCACGGACCAGACGAACCAGGGCACGCCGGTGTCCGAGCCGTTGAAGCTGATGCTCGGCCAGTAGGAGTCGACGTCGGCGTGGAACTCGTTGCCCGTGATCACGCGGCCGCTCACGGGGCCGCTGTAGCCGGCGCCGCTCGCGAAGTCGAGGCTGACGCCGTCCTGGAATCGGCAGCCCTCGATCCGGTAGGCCTTCACGTGCGAGACGTTCAGGCCGGCGTCGTAGCGGAAGTCGCTGACGTACACCGAGCCGTAGACGTCGGCGACGTCGCACGCGACCAGGTGGAAGTCGTCGCCGATGACTTCGATCGTCTTGTTCTGCCCGCCGCTGTTCACGCCGATCGCGAGGCCCGAGAGCGTCGCGCCGTCGGCCTCCACGAACACGCCGCTCGGGCCGAAGTTGTTCGTCGCGTTCGTGGTCACCGTGGCCTGCACGGCGCCCCACGTGGTGATCGGCGTTCCGGTGGCGGTCACGCCGCGCACCGTGACGCCCGCCTTGCCCTGGTCCAGGAACAGGCCGAACTGGTACGGGCCGCTCGCGTCGTACAGGAAGCGTCCGGCGGCGGTTTCGCTGTAGGCGCCCGGCAGCACGTTCACGGTGCCGCCCGGCGTCACGGCGTCGATGCCCGCCTGGATGGTCGCGAAGGCGTCGGCTCCGATGATGTAGCCGTTCGCGCCCACGGTGACGGGCGTGCCGTTCGTGAGTGCCGACCAGCCGTCGTCCACCACGACCACGGACGCACTCGCCGCGTGCAGCGGTGCGCTGGGCTTGCCGGCGGGGCCGCTGCCGGCCCAGCCCTTGCGTTCGTTGGGCCGCAGGTCGGATGCCGCGAACGCGGCGCTCGCGGCCAGCAGCAGGGACAGGACGAGTGCGACACGAGTGAGTCTCATGCTCGGCCTCCATGTGAGGAATGCCGCCGCGGGGGCCAGCGGGCACGTGAGGTCCGCGCGGCTCGGGCTCGCGGGGGACGAGTGCGCGAGGAGCGCAGGCGAAACGATGCGCGTGTGGGTGAGGTCGGGGGCCCTGCGCCCAATGAAACGGGCGCGCGCGGGGGCGCGCGTCGGGATGCCGTGCTCGTGTTCGAGCGTCGCGGAGCGTGGGATCGTGGGGGTCGCGGCCCATTGCGCGGGATCGATGACAGCGAGGTGAAAGCACTCGCGCGATCACACGCTCCGATGTGGCCCGTGAACTTTGCGCCGCGTGCCGCGTGATCGCAACGGAATTCCTCGGTGCGCGTGTTCGCTGGGCCCGCACGGCGTCGCGCACGAGCGAACGCGGCGTCATCCCGCCGCAGAACGGAGGCCGCGCCGCACGCGCGGCGGGCGCTTCGATCAGCGGTTCGTTCGCGCCTCGATGCTGGCGAGCCATTCCGCCGCGGCTTCGACCACGGCGTCGGACCACTCGTGCCCGCCGTCGAACGCGCACGTGCTCACGTCGGCGCCCTGCTCGCGCAGTCGGGCGGCGTCGCGCTCCATGGACTCGGGCGGGTAGTACGCGTCGCGCGTGCCGGTCACGATCCGCGCGGCCGGCCACGTGCGTGGCGGGCCCGCGAGCAGTTCGGGCGGCACGTCGCCGCCCGCGGCGATCACGCCGGCGCACGCGTGGCGGCCGAGCACGCCCGCGCGCCACGCCATGCCCACGCCCTGCGAGAAGCCCGCGTACACGCGCGCCTCGGGCTCGCCGAACTCGTCCGCGAGCCTTGCCGCGACGTCGTCCACGTAGGCCACGTTGCTCGCGATGGCGAGCTCGCGGTCCTGGCGCGTCATCCAGCTGGCCACGACCTCGTTCGAACGCCCCGCGTAGAACGCGTGCAGTCCCTGCACCGACGCGACCAGCCAGTCGTCGCCACGCGCGGCGCGCGCGAACGGCTCGAACATCGCTTCGGCGGTCTGCGCGTAGCCGTGGAAGCCGATCCAGTGGAACCGGGCGCGACCGGAGCGCGCGGGGCGCACGAGGAAGCGCCCCTGCACGGAGGTCGTGGCCCGGCGGAGCTGCGGAGCGGTGTCGGACATGGTCGAGCCCTCGGAGGAAGTCGCGGCACTGCGCGCGATCCTACACGCGGCTCTCGCCGCGGTCAGCGCGCGGGCGGCGGGGCGCCGTCGCGCGGCGGCATCGGTTTCGCGGGCCCGGGCTCGTCGTCGTGCAGGGCGCGCACGGCGGGGGTGTCGAGATCGTCGAACTGTCCCTTGCGCGCGGCCCACACGTAGGCGGCGATCGCCACCACCACGAGGCCCAGCGCCAGCGGCACCAGCACGAACATCACGCTCACGCGGCCACCTCCCTGCGCACCGCCGGCGCCGCCGCCGCGTCGTTCGCGCGCGCGGCCGCGGCCGGGGCGTCGTACGTGCGGCCCCACCATGCGGCCACCACCACCGTCACCGAGCTGAGCGGCATGACGATGGCCGCGATCAGCGGGTTGATGACGCCGGTCACCGCGAGCACCGCGCTGACCACGTTGTAGGCGAGCGAGAAGCCGATGCCGCGGCGGATCACGCCGAGCGTGCGCCGCGCGCCCTCTTCGAGCTCGAGCAGTGCGCCCACGCCCGGGCGCGCCACGTACACGTCGGCCGCGGCGATGCACGCCTCGGCGCCTCCGTGCGCCGACTCCACGCTCGCGCGCGCGATCGCGGCGGCGTCGTTGATGCCGTCGCCCACCATCACCACGCGGCCCTTCGCTTCCGCTTCGGCGATCACGCGCGCCTTGTCCTCGGGGCTCGCGCCGCCGGTGCACTGCTCCGGCGCGAAGCCGAGCGATGCGCCGACGCGCCGCACCACCGCGGGCGCGTCGCCCGACAGCAGGTGCAGCGTCCACCCGCGACGGCGCAGCGCGGCGAGCGCCTCGGCCGCCTCGGGCCGCACGCGGTCGTCGAACGCGGCGCGCGCCACGATCGCTCCGTCCACGGCCACCCACACGGGCGTGCGAGCCTCGGGGTCGTCGGGGAAGCCTCCGCTCGCGCGGGCGCTCACGAACGCGGGCGAGCCCACGACCACGCGGCGGCCGTGCACGTCGCCCTCGAGTCCGCCGCCGGCGGCGTGCTGCACGGCAACGGCCTCGGGAGCGTCCACGCCCGGCCACGCCGACACGAAGCCGGCCGCGATCGGGTGCGCCGAGTGGCGCTCGAGCGCCAGCACCAGCGCGCGCACGTCCGCAGGACCTTCCCAGCGCTCCAGCGTGACGCGGCCCTCGGTGAGCGTGCCGGTCTTGTCCAGGAACAGCGTGCCCGGGCGCGCGAGCAGTTCCAGCGCGACGCCGTTCTTCACCAGCAGCCCGGCGCGCGCGGCGCGACCGATCGCCACGCTCACGGCGAGCGGCGTGGCGAGCGCGAGCGCGCACGGGCACGTCACCACGAGCAGCGCGATGGCGTTGTCGAGCGCGGTGTCGGGACGCAGGCGCGTCCACGCGAACCACGTGGCGGCGGCGAGCACGAGCACCACGCCCACGAACACGCCCGCGAGCCGGTCGGCCTGCAGCACCACCGGCGCGCGTTCGCGCGCCCCGGCCTCGACCTCGCGCAGGATGCGCCCCAGCCGGCTGGCCTCGCCGGCCTGTTCCACGCGCACCACGAGCGGCGACGTGCGGTTGACGGTGCCCGCGAACACGGCGCCGCCCTCGGTCACCGACACGGGCGCGGGCTCGCCGGTGAGCAGCGACGTGTCGACGTCCGACGCGCCCTGCACCACCACGCCGTCGGCCGCGAACGTGTCGCCGGGCCGCACGTCGAGCAGCGCGCCGGGCAGCACCGCCTCGGCGGGCACGTCGCTCACGCGGCCCTCGGGATCGAGCACGCGCGCGGTGGACGGCGACAGCGCGTGCATCAGCTCCGACGAGTCGGCCGCGGACCGCTGCGCGCGCAGCTGCAGGAAGCGGCCCACCAGCAGCAGGAACACCAGCGTGGCCACGCCGTCGAAGTAGATCGGCCCGCGCCCGGTGACCGTGTTCACGAGGCCGCGCCCGTAGCCGGCGAGCAGCGCGATCGCGATGGGCACGTCCATGTGCAGCGCTCGTGCGCGCAGCGCGCCCCACGCGCTGCGGAAGAAGATGCGGCCGGGCCAGAACAGGCTCGGCGTGGTCAGCAGCAGGCTCCACCAGCGGAAGTAGTGCTCGACCGACGCTTCCATGTGCCCGAACCAGCCGGCGTACGTGGCGAGCGCCAGCATCATGATGTTGCCCGACAGCGCACCCGCCACGCCGATGCGCGCGAGCATGTCGCGGTCCTCGCGACGGCGCAGCTCCTCGGCGGCGCGCCCGCGGAACGGGTGCGGGCGGTAGCCGAGCGTGTCCATGGCGCGCGCGACCTCGGACAGCTTCACGGTGGCCGGGTCCCACGCCACGTGCACGAGCGCGCGCGGCGCGTTCAGTTCGGCGCGCGCGAGTCCCGGCACCAGCCGCGGCGCACGCTCGATGAGCCACACGCACGACGCGCAGTGCACGCCCTCCAGGTGCAGGTCGGTCTCCAGCAGGCCGCCGGCGCCGGGGCGCACGTACAGCGCGTGGAACGCCTCGTGGTCGAACTCCTCGAAGCCGCGGCCGCTCGGCTCCACGCGCGCGTTCCGCCGCTCCGCGAGCCGGTAGTAGCCCTCCAGGCCGCAGCCCTGCAGCACCTCGTACGCGGTCGCGCAGCCGTTGCAGCAGAACGGCGGGTCGTGATCGGCCAGCCCCGCGGGCACCGGCAGCCCGCAGTGCGTGCACGCGACCTCGGCCCCGCGCTTCGCGCCCGGGCGCGGGGCGAGGTCAGTGCCCGGCACGCGGCTCCCCGACGGGCGCGTCGGCCGGCGCGCAGTGCGGGCACTTCGCGGCACCGCCGCGCGGGCTCGCCTGGAACTTGCCGGCCACGGTGAGCAGGCCGATCACCACGAGCACCGACGCGGTCACGAGCGGCACGCGCCGCTGCAGCGGCCCGAGCAGTTTCTGCAGCGCGAAGCCGGCGCCGGCCAGCGCGGGCACCGTGCCGCCCCAGAACACCGCCATCACGAGCGCGCCCTTCCACGGCGAGCCGGTGCCGGCGGCGGTCGCCGCGAACGCCCACAGCCACCCGCACGGCAGCAGCGCGCTGAGCGCGCCCACCGCGAGCGACCGCGACGCGGGCGGCCACGCGCCGGCCACGCGCACGAGCGCTCCGAGCAGGCGCCGCAGAGGCGCCGGTGCGCCCGGGTGCGGCACGCGCGCGCCGAGCGCCGCGGCCAGTTGCAGCAGGCCCCACGCCACCATGAGCCCGCCTGCCGCCGCTGCCGCGCCGCCGGTGAACCCGATGCGGTCGACGCGCGCGCCCACGGCGCCGGCGATCACGCCCAGCAGCACGTACGCGAGCAGGCGGCCGCCGTGATAGGCGGCCTGCGTCCACGCGCTCGCCTTGTCGCGGTCCTGGCCGCAGGCGAAGCACAGGAAGCCGCTGCACATCGCCAGGCAGTGTGCGCTGCCGGCGAGACTGGCGCCGAACACGGTGGCGATCAGCGGGATCACGGCGTGCTCGGACACTCGCGTCGCAGCGACGTTTCGTAGCGCTCGGCGCCGCGCTTCACGGTCAGGCGCAGCTCCCACAGCCCCGAGTGCACCAGCGGCAGCTCGGCGGCGTAGCCCGCCGCGTCGGCCGCGAGGTGCGCCGTGACCGGCGAGGCGGCGCTCCGGTTGTGGATCGCCGTCACCGTGACGTCGGCGCCCGTGAGCGGCGCGCCGCTCGAGTCGGCGAGCGTCACCGCGACGCGCGCGCGGCCGGGCGCCAGGCGCACCATCGAGGCGTCCACGCGCCAGCCGAGCGCGGCGCTGCGGTCGCGTTCGGCGAGCGTGGAGTCCCACGCCACCGCCTTGCGGTAGTAGTCGGACTCCACGACCTCGGACTGCGGCTGGTTCGCGGCGCGGATGATGACCACGTTGGCCGCCACGTTCACGGCCAGCGCCACCACGACGCCGATCGGCCACAGGTGCTCACGCTTGATCATCGATGCTCCCCGCCCTCGGCCTCGTGCGGCTGGTCTCCGTGCTCCTCGTCGTGATCGTGCTCGGGACCCACGAGACGATAGTCGATCGCGGTGGAGAATCCATGCTCGTCCTTCACGAGGAAGCGCACCGGGCGCTCCCCGTGCTCGAACGCGCCGGCCGGCAGCATCACGAACAGGCTGGTCTCGCCCATGCGGCGGGCGGGCACCGGCAGCGGGTTCATGGGCGCGATCACCTGCGCCCCGTCCACGCCGTCCAGCACGATGGCGTACTTCGCGTCGCGGGAACCGCGGTTCGCCACCTTGATGCGGACCTGGTTCTGCACGCGGCCGTCGGTCGTGAGCGAGAACGGCTCGCCCTTGCCGCGCAGCACCGTGACCTCGGCGTCGCCGCGGTGCGTGAGCAGCCAGCCGAACAGCACCAGCGTGACGCTCATCACGAGCGGGTACATCACCACGCGCGGCCGCAGCCACGTGAGCGGCTTGCGCGCGAGTCGCGCCTGCGAGGTGTAACCGATCAGGCCCGGCGGCTTGCCGATCTTGACCATGACCGAGTCGCACGCGTCGGCGCACTGCGTGCAGTGGATGCACTCCATCTGCAGCCCGTCGCGGATGTCGATGCCGGTGGGGCACACCTGCGTGCACAGCGAGCAGTCCACGCAGTCGCCGAGGCCGGAGCGCTCCTTGCCGCCGCGGCCACGCGGCTCGCCGCGCGTGACGTCGTAACCCACGATCAGCGACTGGCGGTCCAGCAGCACCGACTGGAGCCGGCCGTACGGGCACGCCACCAGGCAGGTCTGTTCGCGGAACCAGGTGAAGTCGATGAACGTGGCCACCGAGACGAGCGCCATCATGGCGAACGCCATCGGGTGCTCCTTCGGCGAGCCCTGGATCCAGCCCATGAGCTGGTCCGTTCCGACGAAGTAGGCGAGGAACGAGTTGCCGAGGAACGTCGCGATCACGGCGAAGATCGCGTACTTGAGCAGCCGCTTCGGGTGCAGCCAGGCGCGTTTCGCGTCCAGTTCCATGGCACCGCGCGGCCCGCCCTCGATCCAGTGCTCGATCGGGCGGAACAGGAACTCCATGTAGACGGTCTGCGGACAGCCCCAGCCGCACCACACGCGGCCGAGCAGGGCGGTCAGAAGGAAGATGCCGATCAGCGTGCTGATGAACAGCAGCATGAACAGCAGCGTCTCGGTGGGCGCGAACGTGGTGCCGATCAGCGTGAACTCGCGCCGCGGCAGGTCGAGCAGGATCGGCGGTTTGCCTGCCAGTCGAACCCAGGGCAGCGCCACGAACAGCACCATGAGGAACCAGGCGAGGATGCGCCGCCGGTTCCACCACGCGCCTTCGGCAAGCCGAGGACGGATCCAGCGGCGGGATCCGTCCTCGTTGAGCGTCGCGAGCACGCGGCCCGGAGGGGCCGGCGCGCCATGCGAGGTCTTCGGTTGTGCGGACATCAGATGATGTGACGGGCCGGGGCTACTTCACGCCTCCGGTGGCCGTGCTCTCCTGTGCGGCGGCCGGGGTCTCTTCGCCCGTGTACACGTCCATCTTCGTGCCCTGCGGTTCCTTCGCCACGGCGGGCGTCGTGCCGTGCAGGGTGAGGACGTACGCGACCACGGTCTTGATCTGCTCGGGCTTGAGCGTCTGCTTCCACGCGGGCATGCCCTTGTCGAGCACGCCGTTGCTGACCGTGTTCAGGATCTGCACGGGCTGGTTGCCGTGGATCCAGTAGTCGTCGGTCAGGTTCGGGCCCACCACGCCGCCGCCGTCCGCCAGGTGGCAGGGCGAGCACGTCGTGGCGAACACCTGCTTGCCGGCGGCGAGGACGGCCGGATCGTGCGAGGCCGCCATCAGCGTGGCGTTGTCGAGCGTGGACAGTTCGGCCGCGCCACGGTCGCCGTACTTCGCCGTGGCCGCCGCGATGTCCGCCTCGTAGTTCGCCACGCGGCCCTTGCCGATGCCGACGCCGGCGATGTTGAACCAGTACAGGACCGACCACACGATCGTGGCGATGAAGATCCACGTCCACCACTGCGGCAGCGGATTGTCGTACTCCTGGATGCCGTCGTAGTTGTGGTCCAGCAGGCGGTCACCCTTCTTCGGATCCGCACTCATGTCAGTTGTCTCCGTGGGCGTTCCGCTCGCCATCGTCGAGCGGAAGCCGGCTCGCGCGCTCCATTTCCTTCCGGCGGCCCGGCCAGTAGAGCCGGGCCACCAGCAGGACGAACGCGAACACAAAGAGGATCAGCCCGACCTGTGCGTAGCCCGACAGGCCCGAGTGGCTGACGATGTCCGAGATCTTCACGTCACCGAGCCTGCGCGGCCGGAGCCGCGGCGACACCGGCCGACTTCTTGATGTCCGTGCCCAGGCGCTGCAGGTACGCGACGACCGCCACGATCTCCTTGTCCTCGAGACCCTGCGGGCCGCCGGCCGCGGCGATGCCGTCGGCCACCTGCTTCGCCTGCTCGCGCGCCATCTCCGGCGCACGGGCGATCACGTCGGCGCTGTACGGCACGCCCACGGTGGCCATCGCCTTCACGTGCGAGCGGACTTTCTCGAAGTCGATCTTGGCCGTGAGCATGCCCGGGTACGGCGGCATGATCGATCGCGCCGTGATCGCCGGCGGATTCTCCATGTGCCGCACGTGCCACAGGTCGGGGTACTTGCCGCCCTCGCGCGCGAGATCCGGCCCGATGCGGCGCGAGCCCCACAGGAACGGGTGCTCGTACACCGACTCGCCGGGCTTGGAGTACTCGCCGTAGCGCTCGGTCTCGTGGCGCAGCGGACGGATCATCTGCGAGTGGCAGTTGAAGCAGCCCTCGCGCTGATAGACGTCGCGGCCGGCCAGTTCGAGCGGCGTGTACGGCTGCACCGAGGCGATGGTCGGGATGTTCGACTTGATCAGGAACGTGGGCACGACCTCGAACAGCGTGGCCACGATCACCGCCACCGCCACGAGCACGGTGAACGTGATCGGCATGGCCTCCCACTTGCGGTGCACGGTGGCGAGGGCGTCGCCGCCGGCGTGGTCGTCGGTCCAGTGCTTCGCGAGCGCCGGGGCCTGGATCACGGGCTCCTCGTACGTCTTCGGACGCGCCTGCCACGTCTTCAGCATGTTCCACAGGAACATCAGGATGCCGAGGATGTACAGCGTGCCGCCGATGGCGCGCATCCAGTACATCGGCATCAGCTTCATCGTGGTCTCGATGAAGTCCGGGAACTGCAGGCGGCCGGTCTCGTCGAACGCACGCCACATGAGGCCCTGCGTGAGGCCGGCGCTGTAGATGGCCGAGGCGTAGAAGATCATGCCGAACGTGGCGAACCAGAAGTGCGCCTCGGCGAGCTTGGTGCTGAACAGCTTCGTCTGGAACAGGCGCGGCATCAGCCAGTAGCCCATGCCGAACGCGAGGAAGCCGTTCCAGCCCAGCGCGCCCGTGTGCACGTGCGCGATGATCCAGTCGGTGTAGTGCGCGAGCGCGTTCACCGTCTTCACCGACAGCATCGGGCCTTCGAACGTCGACATGCCGTACGCCGTGACGGCGACGACGTAGAACTTCAGCACCGGGTCCTCGACCACCTTGTGCCACGCACCGCGCAGCGTGAGGAGGCCGTTGATCATGCCGCCCCACGACGGCATCCACAGCATGACCGAGAAGATCATGCCCAGCGTGGACGCCCACTCCGGCAGCGCCGTGTAGTGCAGGTGGTGCGGGCCGGCCCAGATGTAGAGGAAGACCAGCGTCCAGAAGTGCAGGATCGACAGCCGGTACGAGAACACCGGCTTATCGGCGGCCTTCGGCATGAAGTAGTACATCAGGCCCAGGAACGGCGTGGTCAGGAAGAACGCCACGGCGTTGTGGCCGTACCACCACTGCATGAACGCGTCCTGCACGCCGGAGTAGATCGAGTAGCTCTTGAAGATCTCGGCGGGCATCGCGAGGTTGTTGAAGATGTACAGCACGGCCACGGTCACGATGCTGGCGATGTAGAACCAGATCGCCACGTAGATGTGGCGTTCGCGCCGCTTGACCAGCGTGCCGATGAAGTTGATCGCGAAGGCCACCCACACGAGCACGACCGCGATGTCGATCGGCCATTCGAGCTCGGCGTATTCCTTCGACTGCGTGATCCCGAGCGGCAGCGTGAGCGCGGCCGCGACGATGATCAGCTGCCAGCCCCAGAAGTGGATCCGCGACAGGGCGTCCGAGAACATGCGCGCCTTGAGCAGGCGCTGGGTCGAGTAGTAGGCGCCGCAGAACCACGCGTTGCCGGCGAACGCGAAGAT
>JBGAOB010000381.1:0-4057 GCA_044222045.1 Candidatus Eiseniibacteriota bacterium | reverse complement strand
CGTGGCGGTGGGCACCGGTGACGATGGCGCCGCTCTACGTGCTCAACGCGGCGGCGTTCGCGTGGCTGCTCGGCGGGCCGCTGGCCGCCGCCGCCGGCGCGTGGGCGCTGTTGCTGACGTACGGCCACTCGCTGGCGACCGTGTCGCTGCGCGAAGCGGCGGTCGCGACCAAGGTCGCCGACCAGCTCGCCCTCGCCACCGCCACCGCGGTGCTCGCGGACCTCGCGCGGCCGTCGGCCCGCGGCCGCGCGGCCGCGGTCGTGCTCGCGCTCGGCGCGGCGTTCACGCACGTGTTCGCGTCTCTGCACCTCGCGACGGTGCTCGGCGCGCTCGGGCTCGGCGTGCTCGTGCGCGACCGCGGTGCGCGCCCCGAGTTCCGCCGCCTGCTGGTGACCGCGCTCGCGATCGGCGGCGCGATGCTCCCTTACCTGCTGTGGCGGGCGCGCTCGGCGTACGCGCCACTCAACCCGATCCACGTCGAGCCGCAGGGGCTGTTCTACCTGACCGGCCGGTGGTTCGTCGTCAACCCGGGCACGTTCTGGGAGTGGCTCGGTTTCGGCGCGTTCGTGTTCCCGCTGTCGTGGTGGGCGTGGGCGCGGGCCGCCGGGCGCACCCCGGTGCTCTACCTGCTCACCAGTTCGCTCGCGGTCTTCGCGGTCATGCTCTTCCCGCCGGTCACGATGACGCTCCAGCCGAAGCTCGGCTACCTGCTCATGCGCTTCGTGTGGCTGCTGCCGCTCTCCGGGGCGCTGGCGTTCGCGGTCTCCGAACTCGGGCCGCGCCTCCTCGGCGGTGCGGGGCGCGAGCGTGCGACCGCGTTCGCGGGCGTGGCGGGACTGGCGCTGGTGCTGGCCGGGCCGCTCGCCGACGCCGCGCAGGCGTTCGCCGGCCGCGCCGCGCTGCCGAGACCGGGACCCGGGGCGCTCGCCCACGTGTGGAGCCGTGGCGCGAACCGCCTGCGTGGCCTGATCGCCACCTGCCGGAGGGCAGCGCTCGCCGAGCGACCCCGCCACTTCGTACGCCGTGCCGATGGCCACGCGGCACTGGGTGGCCACGCTGGTCGACCAGCACAGTTCGCCCAACGACTCGCTGGCGCTCGTGCGCATCCTGCAGGCGCGTGACGCGCTCGACCCGCACTCGACGTGGGCGCGCACCCGCGAGGTTGCCGCCGAAGCGCGCGGCGTGACCGCGGTGGTGCTCAACGACTGGTTCGCCGCGCCGCCGGCGCTCACCCACTGGGCGCCCGACCACGCGTGGTTCCGCGCCGCCCGGGCGCGCTTCGACTCCGCTTCCGCCGCGTCGCCAGCCCACGACACGGGCGACTTCGTGGTGTACGGCGTCGACCGCGCGGCCCTCGCCTGGCTGGTGCTTCGCTTCCGCCTGCCGCGCCGCGCGCTGCGCCGGAGTCGGCGAGCGCGGACGCGCACGCGGCGACCGCGATGGGCCCGGGCCTGCCCGCGCTGGCGTCGTTCTCGCTCACACCGGGAGCGGCGCGGCCCGGCGACACGCTCGCGTTCGTGGCCGGTTGGGTCGCGCCCGTGCCCCTGCCCGCGGGCTCGTACAGCGTCGCCGTGCGGTTCGACCGCCCGATGCCGGCGGACTTCCGCGCGCCGGCGTGGTTCGCCAAGCCGGCGCGCAAGTTCTACGAGAAGCGCGCGGGCGAGCGCTATCGCTTCCGCGCGGACCACCTGCCGGCCTCGGGGACCTACGGTCTGGACCTGTGGCGGCCGGGCGAAGTCGTCGGCGACACGGCGCGGGTCGTGGTGCCGGCCGACGTGGCGCCCGGCGAGTACGAAGTGCAGGTGCGCATCCTCCGGCAGCCGCACTACCCGAACTACCACCTGCGCGACTTCCTGATGGACCAGGACTACTACACCGGTGTGCCCGTCGGCACGCTGCGCGTCCTGCCGCGGGGGCGCCGGTGAACATCGCGATCCTCATCGGGCACTTCCCGCCCGGCGTGGTGGGCGGCGCCGAACTGCAGGCCGAGGCGTGGGCCGGCCGGCTCTCGAAGGCGCACGCCGTCACGGTGATCACGCGCCGGGACCCGCCCTGGCAGCCCGCCTTCGAATCCCGGGACGGCTACCGGGTGGTCCGCCTGCCGGTCTCGCGCTGGCCGATCGTGCGCACGCTCGCCGACGTGGCCGGCATCGAACGCGCGGTGCGCGACCTGTCGCCGCGTCCGGACGTGCTGCTGTGCTTCATGACGTTCGTCTCCGGTCTCGCCGGAGTGCGCGTCGGGCGCGCGCTGGGCATCCCGTCGATCGTGTGGATCCGCGGCGACGCGGAGTACCGCCTGCAGCGTTCGCGTGTGCACCGGGTCGTGAGCCCGTGGGTCTGGAAGCACGCGGACGCCGTGCTGGTGCAGAGCGAGCGCAATCGGGTGGACCTCCTGCGCGAGTTGGCGCGCGTCGAGCCGGCGCTCGCGGCCGAGCTGGACGGCCGGCTGACGGTCGTGCCGAACGGGCTCGAACTCCCGGCGGAGCCGTTGCCCCCCGGCCGGCGCGTGCTCGCCGTGGGCCGGCTCATCGACGACAAGGGCATGGACCTGGTGATCACCGCCTGCGCGCGCGCCGGGCTGCCCCTGACGCTGGCGGGCGACGGGCCCGAGCGCCCGAAGCTCGAGGCGCTCGCCCGCGAACTCCGGGCGGACGTGCGGTTCGAGGGCTTCGTCGGCCGCGACGGGCTGGACGCGCTGTTCCGGGACGCTTCCGCCTGCGTGCTCGCGTCGCGGCGCGGCGAGGGCCTCCCGAACGCCACCCTGGAAGCCATGTCCTACGCGCGCCCCGTCGTGGTCACGCCCTCGGGCGCCACTCGCGACCTCGTCGAGGACGGCCGCAACGGCCTGATCGTGAACGTCGAGGACGTGGCCGGGCTGCAGGCCGCCCTCGTGCGCCTGCACGCGGACCCCGCGGAGGCCGCACGCATGGGCGCACAGGCACGCGAGTCGGCGCGCGCCTACGCGTGGGAGTCGGTCACGCCCCGCCTGGGCGCGGTGCTCGAGCGGTGGGCGCCGCGGGGCGAGCGAGCCTCGGGGACGTCGGCCTCGGGGCGCCCGGGCGTTCGTCGGCGCCGCCGGGTCTGCTTCTACGTGCCGTACATGTATCCGCTCTTCAGCGGCGGCCGCATCGATTTCACCGGCGGCAGCGAAGTGCACATGTCCCTGCTCGCGCGCGGCATGGCGCGGCTGGGCTTCGACGTGGACGTGGTCACGTGCGACTACGGCCAGCCCGCCGAGGTGCACGTGGACGGCCTGCGGCTGCTGCGTGCGTGGCCTCCCGAGGGCGGCCTGCCCGTCGCGCGGTTCTTCCACCCGCGGCTCACGCGCACCATCGCCGCGCTGCGCGCTTCACGGGCCGACGTGTACGTGGTCCAGGGGGCGGGACTCAACGCCGGACTCACCTGCGACGTCGCCCACGCGCGTGGCGCCCGCTTCGTGTTCCTCGCCGGCAGTGACTTCGACGTCACCGGCGGGTTGCCGCGCGTGTACGGCCCGCGCGACCGCTGGTGGGCCCATCGGGCCCTGCGCGGCGCCGACGCGATCGTGACGCAGACGGGCAAGCAGAACGCCATCCTGCGCTCCGGGTTCGGGCGCGAGGGCGTCGTCATCATGAATCCCGTCGACGTGCCGGAGCGCGTGGTCGACGTGGCGTCGAATCGGGCGGTCGTCTGGCTCGCGACCTACAAGGACATCAAGCGGCCCGAGTGGTTCACCCGCTTCGCCGAGCGCCACCCGGACGTGCGCTGCATCATGGCGGGCGTCATCCCGATTCCGCCGCTCGACGACCGCGACTATCGCGCGGCGCTCGAGGTGGCCGCACGGCGCCCGAACCTCGAAGTGCGCGGCCCGATCCCGCACGAGCGGATCGGCGACCTGCTGGCCGAGGGCGCGGTGTTCGCGCACACGTCGCCGGCCGAGGGCTTCCCGAACACGTTCCTCGAGGCGTGGAGCCACGGGCTGCCGACCCTGACGACGTTCGATCCGGACGACCTCATCACCCGCGAGCGGCTGGGCGAGAAGCACGACACCTTCGAGGCGTGGGAGGACGCCCTGCTG
>JBGAOB010000016.1:0-31015 GCA_044222045.1 Candidatus Eiseniibacteriota bacterium | reverse complement strand
GGCGACGCCGTGATGCAGGGCTGGGTGTCGTGGGATGCCGCGAAGGCGGGCAAGCGCCCCGGCGTGCTGCTGGTGCACGACTGGATGGGCGCCACCGAGCACCAGAAGTCGCAGGCCGAGCAGCTCGCGGCGAAGGGCTACGTGGTGTTCGTTGCCGACGCGTACGGCAAGGGCGTACGGCCGACCACGCCGAAGGACGCATCGGCCGAGGCCGGCAAGTTCTACGAGAATCGGGCCCTGCTTCGCGCGCGTCTGCGCACGGCGCTCGACCTGCTGGCGGCGCGTCCGCAGGTGGACGCCGCGCGGCTCGCGACGATCGGGTACTGCTTCGGAGGCATGGGCGCGCTCGAGCTGGCCCGCCGCGGCGCGCCGCTGCGCGCGGTGGTCACGTTCCACGGCTCGCTCGCGGCCGACAACGCGGCGGACGCGAAGAACATCCGCGCCAAGGTGCTGGTGCTGCACGGCGCCGACGATCCGTTCGTGAAGCCCGAGGAAGTGAAGGGCTTCATGGACGAGATGCGCGGCGGGCACGTGGACTGGCAGGTCGTGCAGTACGCCGACGCGGTGCACAGCTTCACCGACGAACGCGCGGGCACCGACAACAGCAAGGGCGCCGCGTACAACCCGGTGGCGGCGCGCCGCGCCTGGCGCGCGATGCTGGATTTCTTCGACGAGACGCTCCGCTGACCGGGCGACGATTCCGGTTGCCCGGTTGCCTTCGGCGCCCGTCACCACCCGGTGGCGGGCGTCTTTCGTGGTGGCCCGCCTCCGGTTGCGGCGCGCGGGTCGATCGGGTGGGGGAGCGCGGACGCGGCGGCCGCTCGGCGAACGCCCGGCTTTGGGGTTTCCATCCGGGACCACGGCGCGGCTACACTCCCCGCCGCCATGCGCACCTCACTTCCCGCTCGCAGCACCCGTCCGCGCTCCGCCCGGTTCCCGGGCGTCGCCCTCGCGATCGTCGTCCTGCTCTCGTTCCTGGCCCCTCTCGCCGCACACGCCCAGGGCTTTCGCATTTTCCGTGATGGAAACGGTTACAATTTCTGGGACCCGTCCTACGGCGTGGGCAGCCTCGGCAGCTCGCTCGAGGTGGTGAACGGCTCCAAGCTGCCGGTGGACTACGTCACGAAGTGGCGCGGCAGCAGTTCGATCCGGCTGCGCTGGACCAGCGTGAACGGTGGCGACTGGGTGGCGGGCGTGTCCTCGCTCGGGTGGACGCCGTTCGACGCGAACCCGCTCGACTCGCTCGTGTTCTTCGCGTACTCGACCACGGCGATTCCGGCTGCCGACCTGCCGCGCATGCTGGTGGAGGACTCCTACAACCGCCGTTCGATCGGCCAGTCGATGGCCGCGTACAACCCGGCCGGACTGCCCGCGGGGGTGTGGACGCGCCTGGTGATGCCGCTCGGCCCGATCAAGGCGGCGCCCGGCACCGCGGACATGAGCCTGGTGAACAAGGCGTTCTTCCAGCAGACGCCGACCGGTGCGACGAACGTGCAGCGCACGATGTGGATCGACGAGCTGCGCTTCGTGGCCGCCGACGCCACGCCGCCCGCGGGGCCGGTGAATCCGCTCGGCATCCCGTACGAGCGCCACGTGGACGCCGCGTGGACGATCCCGGCCCCGGCCGACGTGGAGTCGTACCGCGTGGACCGGCAGGTGAACGGCACGTGGACACCCGTGACGTGGGGTGAACCGAAGGACGGCGGCACGATGGTGTGGCTCGGCGCGCCCGGCGTGGCGTGCACCCTGCGCGTGGTGGCCGAGGACTGGAGCTTCCGCGAGTCCGCGCCGAGCCCGACGTTCGAGCTGCGGACGCGCGTGCTGTCCGACGCCGACTTCATGGACATGATCCAGCGCTCCACGTTCCGCTATTTCTGGGAGTTCGCGCACCCGGTGTCGGGGCTGATCCGCGAGCGGACGTCGTCGGGCGACGTGTGCGCCTCGGGCGGCACGGGCTTCGGCCTCATGTGCATTCCCGTGGGGGTCGAGCGCGGCTACGTGACGCGCCCGCAGGCCGTGGCGCGCGTGCTGCAGGTGCTGAACTTCCTCGGCACCACGACCGAGCGCCACTGGGGTGCGTACCCGCACTGGATCCACGGCGTCACCGGTCAGCACGTGGGCTTCCTCGGGCCGACCGACGACACGGTGGACCTGGTCGAGACCTCGTTCATGGCGCAGGCGTTCCTGACGCTGCGGCAGTACTTCGACGGCCCGGGCGCGGACGAGGCGCAGATCCGCACGCTGTGCACGCAGCTGTGGGAGGCGATCGAGTGGGACGCGTTCAAGCCCGCCGGTTCGAACACGCTGCGCTGGCACCGCTCGCCCACCACCGGCCTCAGCAGCGCCACGATCACCGGCTGGAACGAGGCGATGATCGTGTACCTGCTCGGCGTGGCTTCGCCCACGCACCCGCTGCCGGCGGTCACGTACAGCGCGGGCTGGGCGCGCAACGGCGGCATCGTGCAGACGGGCACGTACTACGGGAAGCGCCTGTACGTGGGCCCGGGCTACGGCGGGCCGATGTTCTTCGCGCACTACTCGTTCCTGGGCTTCGACCCGCGCGCGAAGCACGACGCGTACGCGAATTACTTCACGCACAACCGCAACCAGGCGCTCGTGCAGGTGGCCTACGCCACCGCGAACCCGCTCGGGCACGTGGACTACGCCGCCGACTCGTGGGGGCTCACGGCCAGCGACCAGCCGAACGGCTACGCCGCGCACGCGCCGTATTCGAACGACAACGGCACCCTCACGCCCACGGCGGCGCTGGCGTCGATGCCGTACGTGCCGCAGCAGTCGCTCGCGGCCGGCCGGCACTTCTACGAGACGTGGGGCACGCTGCTGTGGACGTTCCGCGGCTTCAAGGACGCCTACAACATCGACAACGGCTGGTTCGCGAGCGACGAGATCGCCATCGACCAGGGCCCGATCGTGATCATGATCGAGAACCTGCGCAGCGGCCTGCTGTGGAACCGATTCATGCGCAATCCCGAGATCGCGCCGATGCTGGCCACGCTGGGCTTCGTCGCCGACTCGACGGCGGTGACCGGCGCGCCCGAGTCCGGCGCGCCGCGCCCGCTGCGGCTCGCGGCGTCGCCGAACCCGACCACGGGTCCCGTGCTGCTGGAGTTCGAGATGCCGCAGGCCGGCGACGTGACACTGGAGGTGTTCGACCTCGCGGGCCGGCGGATGTCGGACCTGCGCCCGGGCCGCATGAGCGCGGGGAGGCACGCGCTGGACTGGAACGGGCGCGGGGAGGACGGACGCGCGGCGCCGGCGGGCGTGTACCTGGCGCGCGTCACCGTGGACGGCCACAGCGCGACCTCGCGCGTGGTGCGCGTGAAGTAGGTCGAGCGCGAGTGCCGCGGGGTTCGCGCCCCGCGGCGCTCAGTACGCCTTGTAGGACTTCTCCTCGATCAGGTCGGAGCCCAGCAGGACGTTCAGTTCCCGCTTGAGCGCCGCGCGACGGTCGTTCGTGCGGTACACCGAGCGCGCCAGCTCCACGAACTCGGCGTCGAACGTCGCGCCCGCCTCCTTCTCGCGGATGCGGTCCTCGATGTCCCACAGCGCCTCGTTCACCGAGCGCAGCTGCGAGACCAGCCCGCCCACGTCGCTGGAAGCGAGCGGCGAGGCCTCCCACGTCCGGCGCATGAGGTCGAGCTCGCGCCGGACGTTGGCGAGCTTGGCCGCGTCGGCGATCCGCGCGACCTTGATCTCGAGGATCGTGAGCTTGTCGAGGAACTCGCCGGGCGAGGTCTGGACCTGGAGCAGCATGGCGTCGGATCTCCGCGAGCGGTGCGAGCGAGTACGGGTGCGGCAGGATAGCCTGCCCGCCCCGGCAAGCGCCAAGCGTGCGTGACTTTTTCGCTCGCGGAGCCCCGTGCGCCGACGCTAGCCTGCGCGCATGGGAACCCGTGACCCGCGCGTGGACGCGTACATCGGCAGGTCGGCCGCCTTCGCCCGACCCATCCTCGAGCACCTGCGCGCGCTCGTGCACCGCGCCTGCCCCGACGTCGTGGAGACGCTGAAGTGGGGATTTCCCCACTTCGAGCACCACGGCCTGCTGTGCAGCATGGCCTCGTTCAAGCAGCACGCGTCGTTCGGCTTCTGGCGCGGTTCGGTGCTGCTCGAGGCGAAGCACCGCTCGGACCAGCCGGGCATGGGGCAGTTCGGGCGCCTCACGAGCGTGCGCGACCTGCCGCCCGCCACCGTGCTCACGCGCTACGTGAAGGCCGCCATGAAGCTGAACGAGTCCGGAGTGAAGTCGGCGGCGCGCCCCAAGACCGCCGCGCCGAAACCGGCGCCCCGGCCGCCGGCCGACTTGCTCGCGGCGCTGCGCCGCAACGCGCGGGCCCGCGCGACGTTCGACGCGTTCTCGCCGGGCCATCGGCGCGAGTACGTGGAGTGGATCACGGGCGCGAAGCGCGACGAGACACGCCGGCGCCGCGTCGAGCAGGCGGTGCAGTGGATGGCCGAAGGCAAGTCGCACAACTGGCGCTACGAGCGGAAACCCGCCGCGGCGAAGGTCGCCGGACGCGGCGCGAAGCGGCGCGTCAGCGCGAAAGCGGCGCGGGGCTCGTGATCTGCGAGCGGACGAACGCCACCAGTTCGCTGCTCGAGAACGGCTTCGCCAGGAACACGGGCCGCGCGCCCGGTCCGAGCTGCGCTTCGAAGTTCTCCGCGTAGCCGGACATGAACACCACCCGCAGCGACGGGCGCTGAGCGGCGATCTGCTCGGCCAGCCGTACGCCGCCCATGCGCGGCATCACCACGTCCGTGAGCACGAGGTCGGGCAGCAGCGTCGCCGATTCCAACAGCTGCAGGGCCTCGACGCCGTCCGCGGCCAGCATCACGCGGAAGCCCACGTGTTCCAGCGTGTTCTTCACGACGCCCCGGATCGCGGATTCGTCCTCCACCACCAGCACGGTGGGCCGCGTGAGCACTTCGCTCGGCGGGGCGGGGGCGCTGACGGCCGGCGCGGGGGGCGCGGCCGTCCCGGGCTTCGCCACCATGGCGGTGGCGAGCGGCAGCATCACGCTGAACGTGGAGCCGCGGCCCGGCGTGCTGTGCACGAACACGTGTCCGCCCGACTGGTCGACGATGCCGTACACCACCGACAGGCCGAGCCCGCTGCCCTGGCCGGCGGGCTTCGTGGTGAAGAACGGCTCGAAGATCCGCGCGCGGATCGTCTCGTCCATGCCCACGCCTTCGTCGTGCACCTCGAACACGGCGAACGCCGCGGGCTCGACACCCGCCGCGCAGTGCTCGGCGTCCTGCGTCGTGGCGCGACGCGTGACCACGCGCATGAGCCCGCCCTCGGGCATGGCGTCGCGTGCGTTCACGATCAGGTTCAGCAGCACCTGCTCGAGCTGCGAGCGGTCCGCGCGGATCGGCGGCAGCGTGTCGAGCAGCTCCAGCTCCAGCCGGATGTGCTCGCCGACGAGGCGGCGCAGCAGTTCCGCCGTGCGCCGGACCTGCGCGCTGAGGTCGAGATCCTCCGGCCGCTGGATCTGGCGACGCCCCAGCGCGAGCAGCTGGCTCGTGATGCCGGCGGCGCGCTTGGCGGCTTCCACGATGTGGCGCGCCTGGTCGTGCGCCGGCGAGCCGCTCGGCAGCGTGGCGGTCAGGCCGCCGGCGTAGCCGAGCATCACGGTGAGCAGGTTGTTGAAGTCGTGCGCCACGCCGCCGGCGAGCCGCCCGACGGCTTCCATCTTCTGTGCCTGCAGCAGCTGCTGCTGCGTGCGCTCGAGCGTTTCGAGGCTGCGGGCGAGCGCGCCCGAGCGTTCACGCAGGCGCTCGGTGAGCCGGGCGCTCTCCACGGCGTGCTCGATGTGCCGCACGAGCAGCTGCAGGTACGGCAGGTGGCTCTCGACCACCGCGCCGTCGCGCAGGAACGCGGGCCGCGGGTGCGAGGAGAACACCAGCAGCATGCTCGGCTGCGGATCGTCTTCCGGCCAGCGCAGCGGCACGCACGCGAACTCGCCGGTGAAGCGCGCGTTCGCGGGGGGGACCAGCCCGGGCACGAGGCGATCCAGCAGCACGAACGGCGGCGGCGTCGGCTCGCCCGGAACTCGCCGCAGCAGCCGCGGCTCGCTCGGCTCCGCGAACCAGCGGAACGTGTCCGCGTCCAGCGCCAGGTGGTGCGTGGTCAGCTCCGGCCCGGTTTCCGAGCCCACGATGGTGGCCGCCTGCGCGTCGGGCGACAGGCGCAGCGCGCCGATCCACTCCACCGCGAACGTGGTGCCGATCACGTGCAGGCCGCGCGCGAGGATCTGGGACGGCGATTCCAGGTGGGACGTCTCCAGCGAGAACCCGGCGAGTGCGCGGATCCGCTGGAGCTGCGCGTCGAGCTCGTTCTGGGACCGGTAGAGGCGCTGCTCGGTCTGCACGAGCAGTTTGACCTGCTCGTTCAGCGCGGCGTTCTCGTTGCGGAGCCGCTCGATCTCGGACGCGAGGTCTTCCGGGTTCACGGGGCCGTGGACGTGTCGTGGAGGGCGCAGAGCGAGACGGTGAAGTTGTGGTAGCGCGTGCGCCCGCCGATCGGCGCGATCTCGCCGTACGTGTGGAAGCCGAGCCACGGCAGATCCCGGCCCATCGCCTGCTGCAGCGGCACCACGATGGAGTCCGCGGTGGAGCTGCCGAACAACTGCCGGCCGCGGCCCGCGCAGTCGAACTGCAGCACCGCGGCGGGCTCCCGGCCGGCGTTGCGTCGCGCGATGCGCTCGGCGGCTTCGCGCGCGGACTGCCGCACGCGCTCGGGGTCGCGCCGCGTGAGCCGGATCGCGCCGCCGCTCGCCAGCCCGCCGCCGGGGAAGTAGAGCGCGCCCGACTCGCGGTCGAGCCCCATCGGCGTGCGGATGATGAACGGCTCGTACTCGGCGTGATCGTGTTCGGGGAACGGTTCGCCGACCGACAGGTGGATGGCGCCCTCGGTGTTGAGGTCCTCGGGCTCGCCCTCGAGGTACTGGCGGAACACCGACCATGCCGGCTGTCCGTCGATCTCCTGCATCCAGCTGTCCTGCGCGCGCGTCACGTGGCGCTCGAGTCCGATCGGCACGCAGCCGTGGCTCACCGCCAGTTCCAGGCGGCCCGCGCCGCGCATGAGCACGGCCGACACGGCGTCCCTGGCCGCCACGTCGCCGCGGTACTGGAACGTGTCGATGAACGTGAGCGCGTCACCCGCGGCGCCCCCCGTGACGGTGATCGTGCGCGGCAGGCGCGCGTCGAGCGCGTTCAGCAGCTGCGTGCAGTCGCCCTTGAGGCCGTCGGGGAACACGAGAAGCGCGAACTCGTCGCCGCGACTCGCGGCCAGCACCTGCTCGGCGAGGCGTTCGCCCGCGGCCGTGGAGTCGGCCGAGTAGTCGGTCACGAGCAGCGTCTCGAACGAGATCGCGTCGGACCACATCGCGAGCACGCCGACGCAGCGCTCGCTCTCGTTCGACGTGGGGCCGGCGATGATGCCTTCCCCGGAACAACCCGAGAGCGCGGCGAGCGGCGCCGCCGCGCGGATGCCCTTCAGCACCTGGGGCTGGTCGTATCCCGTGGTCGCGAACGCCAGCAGAAGGTCCGGCAGCTTGCCGTCGAGCGCACGGCAGGCCAGGTCGGCCGCCTCGCGCCCAGCTTCCAGGGGATCGCGTCGATCACTGCGTCCGACTCCACATCGCGTGGCCATGCCCGTTCTCCGGTGCGCGAAGTTGTCCCGACACACAATTGCCGCGTACGCCGCGGTCCGGCAAGGGCGGAAGGCCGCGCGACGGGGTTCGAGCGGGAGTATCGGCGAGCGGTGCAGAAGCCGAAGGGGATGTGCGGCGCGTCGGCGTCGCGCGTCGGGCGCATGCCGCGTGATTTCCGCCAAATGGGACGCCCCGCGGCGCCCCCGGCGGCTACGGTGACGGCGCGTCCCCGAGCGCGCGCCGGCGCGCGAGCGCGAACTGCGCCGGGTCGAGGTCGAGCACGCGACGGAACGTGCGGGCGAACGCGTCCTCGTGCGGCGACAGGCGGCCGTCGGCGGCCACGACGCGCCACAGCATCTCGGCGAGCGCGAGCCGGTCGGCGTCGTCGTAGTGCGCGCGCAGCACGCTCGCGAACTCGTGCAGGTCGACGGCTTCGCGCCGGGCGGTTTCGGACGCCGCCATGGAGTTCGTCCATCGCGTCGGCCGACAGCCGGAAGTGGGTGGAGAGCGACTGCTCGACGACGCGGCGCTCCTCGGCGGCGAAGCGGTCGTCGGCGTGCGCGCGCCTCGAGCAGCATCGCGCACGCCGCCACCTGCAGCGCGTGGTCGCCGCGCGGGGCGCGGGCGGTTCCGGCGGCGGAGGTCTCCGCGTCGAGCGGAGCGTGACGGGCGAACAGCGTGCGGAACGCGTCGAACATGGCCACCTCGGAGCGGGCGCGCGGGGGGGGGACGGCGAACGGGCGGAACTTAGCCCGCGCGATTCCCGCTCCGCCAGTCGCGCACGGCGGCCCGCATGCGAGCGGCCCGCGCTCAAGCGCGTCCGGCGGGACGCCGATGCCACCGCCGTCCGGGCGCCGGCGGCGGCGCCCAGGCCGGGTACGGGGAGGATCGCGTGCGGCTTCGGCTCGTCGGCGTGTGCGTGGCGATCGGCGTGGTGCTGTCGGGCTGCGCCCGTCAGCGCCCGCCGGGCATGCTCGCGCCGCGGCCACCGATCCAGGAAGACGTCGCCGAGGACGTCGCGCCCATCGAGCACGACGGTGTCACGCTCGTGCCGCTGGCGCGCTTCGAGGTGGCGGCGCGCGTGCTGAGCACGCACCGCTACCTGTTCGGACGTGAGGCGAAGCTCGTGCCCGTGGATCTCGCGCTCGGCTGGGGGCCGATGTCCGACAGCGACGTGCTGCGCGACGTCACGGTCGGCCAGATGGCGCGCGCCTACTTCTGGTCCACGAACGAACCTCCGATCCCGCTCGAGGAGATCGCCGCCCACAGCGCGAACATGCACCTGATCGCGGCCACGCCGGAAGTCGCCCGTGCGATCGCGCGCGCACGCGCGGGAGACGTGGTCGCATTCAAGGGCGAGCTGGTCGAGGCGCACGCGCCCGACGGCTGGACGTGGGTCAGCTCCACCACGCGGGACGACACCGGTGACGGCGCCTGCGAACTCGTCTATGTCGAGGAGATGCAGGTGCGCTGACCGCGGCGCCCGCCGGCCTCCGGGCGCGGTCCGGGCCGGACACGCGGTCGCCGGGGGTGCCGCGCCCGGAGCCGCCCGGCTTCAAAGGGGTCGCGACCGCGGAACGGGTCACGCTAGAATCGTGTCAGCCCGGCGAGTCGCACGGCCGTCTCGGCCTCGCCCCGAACCCGCACCCCGCTTCCGGAGCCCTTTCGATGCCCCGATTCGCCCTTGCCCCGCGCGGCCTCGCGCTGCTCCTGGCTTTCGTCGCGCTCGCCGCCGGCTCCGCCCACGCGAAGCCCGTGCTGTTCCCACCGCTGCCCGACGGCCGGCAGGAGATGCGCGACGAGCTCGACGTGGCGCCGTACCTCGCGGCCTGGAAGGCCGCCGCCGCCACGCGCGAGAAGGCCGCCTACCGGGCGTCCACGCCGAACCAGTCGCTGTGGGACGTGCGCTGGTACGACTTGAACCTCGCGTTCACGCCGGCGACGACCAGCGTGTCGGGCACCGTGCGCATGAAAGCCACCGTCACCGCCGGGCCGATCTCGACCGTGGATCTCGATCTCTACAGCGTGCTCGTGGTGGACGGCGCGACGTCGGCCGGCGCGGCGACCACGTTCTCGCGCTCCGCGGACGTGCTCACGCTGAACCTCGACCGCGCGTACGCCACCGGCGAGCAGGTGGACGTCACCGTCACGTACCACGGCAATCCCACGGGCCGCGGCTACTTCGGCTTCCCGGTGGTCAACGGCCGGCAGCTCATCTGGAGCCTGTCCGAGGCGTACGGCGCGCGCACGTGGTGGCCGTGCAAGGACGCGCCCGAGGACAAGGCCGACTCGGTCGACGTGCACTTCACCGTGCCGACCGGGCTCACGACCGCGTCGAACGGCACGCTCGTCTCCACGGTGAACAACGGCGCCACGGTCACGACGCACTGGAAGGAGCGCTACCCGATCGCGTCGTATCTCGTGTCGATCGCGAGCTACCCGTACACGGTGGCCAGCGATTGGTACCGGCCCACACCCACCGACTCGATGCTGATCCGGTTCTTCATGTTCCCCGAGTCGGTGACGGGCGCTGCCGCGGTGCACGCGAAGGTGAAGACCATGATCGGCTCGCTCGCCCAGCGGTACGGCGAGTACCCGTTCTTCGCCGAGAAGTACGGCCACGCCGAGTTCACGTTCGGCGGCGGCATGGAGCACCAGACCTGCACCAGCCTGGGCACGTACAACGAGTCGGTGGTGGTGCACGAGCTGGGGCACCAGTGGTGGGGCGACCTCGTCACGTGCCGCGACTTCCACCACATCTGGCTGAACGAGGGTTTCGCCACCTACACCGAGGCACTGTGGTCCGAGGCCACGGGCGGCACCGCCGCGTATCACGCGGACATGGCGCTGAACCGCTTCCTGGGCGCGGGTTCGATCTGGGTGCCCGACGCGTCGAACGAAGGCCGCGTGTTCGACTCGAACCTCTCGTACAACAAGGCGTCGTGGGTGCTGCACATGCTGCGCCACGTGCTCGGGGACGCCACGTTCTTCCAGGCGCTCGCCACGTACCGCGCACAGCGCGGCTACTCGACGGCCGTGACCGAGGATTTCCGCGACGCCTGCGAGCAGGTGTCGGGCCGCAACCTGCACGACTTCTTCCAGCAGTGGATCTACGGCGAGTACTACCCGGCGTATCGCGCGGCCTACGCCACCACGCCCGCGTCCGGCGGCTGGGACGTGACGCTGACGCTGGACCAGGTGCAGTCGTGGCAGCTGTTCCACATGCCGGTGGACGTGACGATCGAGACCGCGTCGGGCGCCACCACCTTCGTGGTCGACGACTCGCTCGCGTCGCAGACGTTCGTGCTGCACGTGGCCGACGCGCCCACGGCCGTGCGCATCGACAAGGACAACTGGATCCTCAAGACCGTGCAGACCGTGGTCGCCCGTCCGACGTTCGAGCGTTCGCTGCTGCTCGTGAACGGCGTGGACTGGCCCACGTACGGCGCCGAGATCACCTCGGCCTACACGGACAAGGCGTTCTGGGGCCAGTACGGCATCGACTTCTGGGACGCGTTCGCCGCGCCGGTGGGCGGCTACCCGGCCACGCTGCCCGCGCCGCTCGGGCGCGGCGCGGTGCCGGCCGAGGTGCTCGGCCACTACCGCAACGTCGTGTGGGTGGGCAACAACTTCAACGGTGACCTCGCGCTGTGGCAGGACACGCCGGTGATGTCGTACCTGCGCGCCGGCGGCAACCTGCTTCTGCTGTCGCGCATGGGCGACAGCTTCCTCGACGACTCGCTGCGCACGTACCTCGGCGTGAACTGGACCGCCACCGGCGTCACGCTGCTGGACTGCATCGCCACGCGCCCCGGTCTCGGCAACATCCCGCGCCTGGGCACGCAGTCCACGTGCGCGGTGTTCGACACCGTGCTCACGTCGGGCGAGAGCCAGCTGCTGTGGCGCGCCGCCTCGGGCTTCACGCCCACGCGCGGCATCGGCGCGGTGCGCGTGCCGGCGGCGGGCGCGGGCAGCCGCCCGCACGGCGGCCGCTTCGCGTTCCTGTCGGGCCGTCCGTACCGGTGGGATCACGCCCAGCTGCAGCTCAACGTCACGAACGTGCTCACGCAGTGGTTCCTCGAGCCGCTGAACGGCGTGGGCGCGGGCGACCCGGGCGCGATCGCGCACGTGGCGATCGAGAGCGCGCGACCGAACCCGTCGCGTGGCGCCGCCCCGCTGCGGTTCGCGCTGCCGCGCGCGGGCCGCGTGCGCGTGCAGGTGGACGTGAGCGGGCGACCGCGTGCGGACGCTCGTCGACGGCGCGGTCGCGGGCCCGCACGAGATTATGGGACGGCCGCGACGACCGCGGCGTGTCGATGCCGGCGGGGCTTCCTACTGGGCGCGCGTGGACGCCGGCGGCGAGCAGGCGACGCGGCGACTGGTGCGCGTGCGCTGATCGCGGCCGGAACGGCGGCGGCCCCTTCGAGAGCCGCCGTTGCGCAGGTGCGACTCCGCTACGGCATCCGCACCGCCCGCGCGGTGCGCACCGTGACGCCGGTCGTGCCGCGCACGGTCGCGGGCGCAAAGCAGAGGCCGCCCGTTCGCCCGGCCGCGCGGTGCCGTCGAAGCGGATGCCGGCCGGCGGCCAGCGCGCCGTCGTGCAGCGTGCCGAGCCGGCGTCCGCCCACGTCGAACAGCTCCACTCGCACGTCGGCGGCCGTCGGCAGCTCCAGAGCGAACGCAGCGTGCGTGCGGGCGAGCCCATGCTCGCGAATCGCAGCGCGCGGCGCACCCGCCACCGGCCCCGTCGGCGCGTCGAGCGCGTTCACCAGCATCTTCACCCACGCCCGGGTCGGCGTGTACACCACCAGCAGCTGGCCCGCGGCGGGCTGGCCGTTGAACGTCACGTCGGAGAAGCCGCCGCCGCGCGACGCGTACGCCAGCACCGGGAAGCTGTCGCCCGCGACCGGCGAGAACCCCGGCAGCGAGCGCACGTCGAGCGTGCCCGCGATCGTCATCGGGTTCGCCGAACTCACCGTGTCGAGCTGCCCGGCGGTCCAGTTGCCGACGTCGAACGCGAGGTGGCCGCCCGGCTGCATCACGAGACTCGAAACGCGAGGTCGTTCGCGCCGGGCGCCGCGTCGATCGTCCCGGCGTTGAACGTGGTGCCCGTGACCGTGCCGTTGCCCGTGATGCGCCCGGTGGGACGCAGCACGATCGGGCTCGCGGGCATGCTGGACACGTAGCCGCCGGTCATCGAGAGCAGCCCGCTCACGCGCGTGCTGTCGGTGCCGTTCACGTCCACCTGCTCGTGGAGCCCACCAGCGCGGAGCCGTCCAGCGTGACGCTGGAGGCGAGCGGCGCCGCGCCCATGGTCAGGCTCCCGCTCGGCAGGATCACGGCGCCCGAGTCCACCTGCACGGTGGCCGCGATGCGGCCGAAGCCGATGAAGCTGCTGCCCGAGGCGAACTCGAAGCGCGAGCCGTTGATGCCTTCGCCCACGCCGAGCACGGGGCTCTTGAACGTGATGCCGTTCGCGCCGGTCAGCCAGGATGCGGCCGAGCGCGCACGGGCGCGTCCACGGTGCCCGTGCCCGTGATCCGGTGCGCTCGGCCACGAGGTGGATGCCGCCGGCGGGCCACCAGGCGACCGTTGTTCAGGATCACCGTGCCGACCACCGCGGAATCCGCATCGGCCAGCGTGGCGATGACGCGCCGGGGAGTCCGTGGCGCCGAGGAAGTGGAAGCCCGTGGGCGAAGCCGCATCGCCCAGGACCAGACGTGACCGGACGGCTGGATGCGGCCGCTCGAGTCCGTGACCGCGAAGATCGACGAGAGCGCCGAGCCGAGGCCGCTGATCTTTCCACCCCCGATCGGCTGAATGACGCCGCCCGTGTCGTGGCGTTCGCGAGGCTGAGGATGCCGCGGTGCAGCAGCGTGCCGGCGATGTGCAGCGTCGCGGACGGCCCCGACCGGGAGCTACCCGTGTCCCACACGCGCCCGGAGATCACCGACGGTCCAGCCACAGCTGCGCACCGTTGGTGACGGTGACCGTCGCGCTGCGCGAGGCTCGCGCCGCCCGAGTTGCCGCATCGGCGCGTCGTCCGTCACGTGCGCCGTGGTGCCGGCACCCGAAAGGTCCAGGTCGCCCTCGCTGCCCGGCTGCGTGGCGACGCCAAGGAGTTCACGGTGCCGGTCGCACCGGCGTCGAAGTCACCGTGCCATCGCCCGCGCGGCCCACCAGCAGCGTGGTCAGCCACGGAGATCGTGCTGCCCGCGTGGTTCCACGGTGAGCGAGCCGGTGCCCGTGGCGTCGTCCCCGAGCACCACGTTGAAGCTGGGCACGTTCAGGTCCGCGCGCCGAGCACGCGCAACTTGGCGGCGCCGGTCTCGCCGCACGTTGAGCGTGGGACCGCTGGCGCTGGTGAGCGTGGCCTGCGCGCCGTCGGTGAGCTGCAGCACGGGCGAGCCGGCGGCGCTGTTCACCGTCAGCGGCAGGCCATTCGCGTCGAGCGTTCCGCCGCGCACGGTCAGCACGCCGCCTTCGAGGTCGAGGTCGGTGGCCGGGTCGTCCATCACGAGCGAGGTCGTCTCGAAGCGCGCCCTCGCCGTTCCGTGCCGGTGCCGCCGTCCGGATCGGACGTGCGCGTGGTGCCGGCGACGTCGGCGATGCCGCCGGAGCCCACCACGAACGTGGCGGTGCCCGTGGTCGTGCCCGCGACGTCGTTGTGCGCCACGTACAGATCGCCGCCCACCAGGGTCGTGGCGTCGTCGGCGCCGCTCACGATCGCCACGCTGAACGTGGAGCTGCCGCCGGGGCTCCGGGCCATGTACATCGAGCCGGCCACGTTCATCCGGCCGCCCACGATCACGCCGCCGTTGCCCGTGCCGTTGGAGCCGAACTCCATCGGATCCGTGAGCGAGTTGTTCACGATCAGCTCGGCGCGCTCGGTGCCCACGACGCCGCCGATCACGAGCGTGCCGAGCCCGCCGGCGCGGTCGCCGAACTCGGGGGAGTTCGCGATGGTCACGGTGGCGCCGTCCAGCACGTTCAACGTGCCCGTGCCCTGGTCGCCGATGCTGGTGACGCCCGTGGCCGACGTGGCGGTGACGCTGGTGCCCGCGCCGGTCACGCTGAGCGTGCCCGTGGAGCCGGCGTTCTGGCCCACGTACAGGTTGCGCTGCAGCGTCGAGCGAGCCGGACTCGATGGTCAGCGTCCGCGTCCACGCCGACCGGCAACGCCAGCACGGTGGAGTTGGTGTGCGGATTGGGGAAGCGAAGCGTCACGTCGCCGTTCGTGACGGCGATCTCGTCCGAGGCCGGGACGTTCGCGCCGAACGTGACGGTGTACGTGTTCGCGAGGCCGAAGAACAGCCAGTCGGCGGCGGCGGGCACCTGCGCGGGATTCCAGTTCGCGGCGCCGCCGGCAAAGCCGCCGGCCGCGTTGATCCAGTTCAGGTTCACGGCGCGGGCGAAGTCGGCCAGCTGCACGACCGCGCACAGGGCGAGCGCGGTGGACCCGGCCAGTCGTCGGAAGGTCTTCACGGGAGCACTCCTCAGATGGGGTTGGGCCATGGACCCCACGACGTGGGCGTACGGAGTCCGAGACGGCATCCCTGTTTGAGGAGGCGGGGCGATCTCCCGCGGGGGCGCCGGGGGACGGCCTCTGTACCGACTGGCGCTTCGGACGACGGGTCGTGAGACGGCGAGGGACTGATTCCGGGGCCGGCCTGCGGCGGCCTGCCACCCTCCGGCCTAAGCCCGGAAAGCGACCGCCAGTCCATGGCTCCATCGCTTTCCGGGATTGCCCCGAATCAGTCCCTCGCCGCCTCACGACCTCGCCAGCGCGAGGCGCATGCCCTGCTCATCGGCGACTCCCGCCCCGTCGCGACCCCTCGATCGACGCGCAATCCCAACGGCGCCCGCCCAGAACAACGGACCAACCCGCCGCGACTAACGCCCCGAGGCGACCTTCGCGGGCGGCTCGTCCGCGTGGGGCGCGGCCGGCGCCGCGGCGTCCGGAGCCTGCGCCGCCGCGTGCCGGGGCCGCTCGCTCGCCAGCAGCAGCACGCCGCACGCGATCAGCGCGATCGACGCCGCCTTGCGCGCCGACATCGGCTCACCGAGCAGCTTCCAGCCCAGCACCGCCGCCACCGCCGGCGCCAGCGTGAACGCGATGGGCTTGATGCGCGAGATGTCGTCGAGGTTGAGCGCCGCGTAGTAGCACACCATCGCCACGCCACCCGCCACGAGCCCCGACCCGATCACGAACCGCGCGACGTCCGCCGGCGCGAGCGCACGCCATTGCGCGCGCGGCTCGAGCCCCAGGCGGTCCACCAGCAGCCACCACGCGAACCACAGCAGCGGCAGCGCGATCGTGGAGCGCATCGCGATCGCCGAGATCGGTCCCACCTTGTGCGTGTGCAGCACCATCTTGGTGCACAGCTCGCCCACGCCCCAGCACAACCCGGCCAGCACCGCGAGTGCGATGGCCTTCATGTTGGTCTCCCGCGCCCCGGAGAGGCGCTCCGAAATGCGTGCGGCCGACGTGCGAACACGCCGGCCGCACACGGAGTGATACGTCCTGCTACGACTGCACGTACCGGCGGATCGCGTCGAACTGGCTGCGTCCGTCGAGCCCCGCCTCGGCCACCACCATCGCCCCCTGGCCGCTGCCCAGGAAGTGCCCGTGCGCGAACGGGTGCAGCGTGGCGCGACGCCCGCGGTCCGACTGGATCCAGCGATCCATCGTCGGCAGCGTGAAGTCCGTGATGCCCATCGCCACGCGACGGTCCGCCTCGGGCAGGATCGCGTCCTGCTCCGCCGGCGGCAGCGCGTCGAACAGCTCGGCCGACGCCACGTAGTACACGTCCAGCTCCAGCCCCTCGCGCTCCAGCAGCGGGAGCGCCTGCTCGACGAACGCGTACGCCACCGCGCTGCCCTGCAGCACCACGACGCCCTTGCGGGCGCCCTTCGCCGCGCGCAGCTTGTACACGCCCTTCACCGCGGCGCTCGCCGGCGCCAGCCCCAGCGCCGTGCGATCGAGCACGTTCTCGGGCGGGCGCGTCACGAACGGCGCGATCACCGCCGGCCGAGCCGCGAGCGACGCCGACACGAGCGGGTAGAGCTCCTGCGGATCCCACGGCGTCAGCGTGATGCACGTACCGGCGGGGAAGTTCTCCTGCAGCAGCTGCAGCGGCTGCGGGTCGGCGTGCGTCGGTCCGTCCTCGCCGGTCTTCAGGCCGGCGTGCGCGCACACCAGCATCATCGGGCGGTACCGCGTGCCGTCGACCGAACGGCGGGCCTGCTGCCCGATCGCGTGCAGGCGCGCGGCGATGTGCCCGAGCGGCGCGAGGAACGCACCGTACGACGAGCCGGCGCCCAGGTGGCCACCGAACGCCGCGATGCCCGCGAGCATCGCCGTCATGGCGTCCTCGCAGATGCCGCCGATCGACAGCGTGCGCGAGCCGGCGTTCGACTGCCGGTTCCAGAAGCCGGCCGGGAAGCCGTCCGCCGCCTTGTTCAGGCTGGTCGAGCCGAGCAGGTCGGCCGCGGCGATCACCACGCCGCCGCCCGACACCTGGTTGTAATGCGCGAGCGCGGCGCCGAGCGCATCGCGCAGCGTGGCCTTCTTGCCGGGCTCCAGCCGCAGCGCAGCGGGCGGCACACCGTCCGCTCGCGACGCGGCCTCGAGCGCGCGTTCGATGGACGGCGCGTCCGGGCGCACCTTGCGTCCGCGGCGGTTCAACCGTTCGCGCGCGTCGCGCAGCCGCCCGGCCATCGCGTCCACGGTGGCCTGGTCCGACTCGATCGTGTGGCGAATCGTGCCGAGCGCGTTCCACCAGCAGCCTTCGACGATGGCCGCGTCGGCGCCCGCGCCGCAGCGCGGCGTGCCTTCGCAGCGCGGCAGCAGCGGCAGCGCGTGGCCGGCCACCGACTCGACGGCGCGGTAGAACGCCTCCGAGCACAGCGGGTGGCCGGCGCCGTGCGAGGCGCGGCCCTCGATGCCGTAGTTCCAGCCCTTCACGGTGCGGTACACGATCGCGGTGGGCTGGCCGTTGTCCATCGCGAGCGCCGCGCGCTGCGCCGCGGTGATCTGCTGCCAGTCGAAGCCGTCCGGCACCTCGATCACGTTCCAGTCGTGCATCCACGCCAGCTCCATCGGCGTCCACTGCACGTAGTCGCCGGGCTGGTCGCCCTCGCGGCACACGCGGTTGGAGTCGATCGAGGCCTGGTTCCAGTCCACGTGCAGGATGGCGTTGCCGAGCGAGCCCGTGCCCGCGGCGGCGAGTGCTTCGGCCACGCGGCCGGGCGTGAGGCCGCCTTCACCTTCCACGATGTGCACGCGCGGCGCGTCGGCGCCGTACAGGTCGGCCGCGCCCCACGCGAGTCCCAGCGACGCCGGCAGGCCCACGCCCGACGCCCCGGTCGACAGGCGCACGAACGGCGTCTGCGGCGTGGGATGGCCGTCGAGCGCCTTGCTCTTGAACTGCGTGAACAGCGGCGTCGGCGTGATGGGGTTGCGGCGGAAGCCGAGCAGGTCCTCGAGCCGCAGCTGCTGCGCGACGTCGGCAGGCAGCAGTTCGGGAGCGCCCACGCGCGCGATCTCGTTGCGCAGCGCCCACAGCGCGTACAGGCCGAGCGCCTTGTGCCCGGCGGCGTACGACACGATGTCGGCGTCGTTGCGTGCGGGGTCGGAGAGGTCCACGTCGAGCGTGCCGAACAGCAGCGACTGCACGAAGCGGCCCGAGCTGATCGAGCCGCCCGGGTGCCCCGACAGCGGCACGTAGTTGAACATCATCGCCACGAGCATGCGGTACACGCGGTCGAACGACTCGAAGCGCGCGACCTCGTCGGCGGTGAGCGGCGCGCCGTGCTTCGCGACCAGCTCGGCGGCGTTCCGGTACTGGGCGCGGCGCGGTCCGAAGGCGAGGCCGGCGCGCGCGGCGGCGGGAAGCGTCGTGGTCACCACAGGTGCTCTCCCTTGTTGACGAACGCGCGGAAGCCGTCCTTGTCGGCGGCGGCGGCGCGGATCCGTTCGAGGCCCAGCTTCAGGTCGTCCATGGCGGTGGCGATGCTGAGCCGCAGGTAGTGCTGGCCGTCCGAGCCGATACGGCCGAACGAGCGGCGGTCCAGCGTGGCCACGTGGTGCTGCCACAGCAGGAACATCTGGAACAGCCCCGCGGGGCTCGTGCGCTCGCGCGCGTCGGCGGGCAGCGCCGCGTGCAGCTCGACGGCGCCGAGCGCCTGGCACACGCCGGCGATGTTCGGGAACAGGTAGAACGCGCCGCCGGGGTTCTGGCACGTGATGCCCGGCGTGGCGTTGAGCCCGGCCACCATGAAGTCGCGGCGGGCCTGGAAGGCTTCCATCATGCCGGCGATGCTCTTCACGCTCTCGGGCGAGTCGAGCGCCATCTTCGCGCCCATCTGGTTGTACGCCGGGATACACGAGAAGTAGTTGATGTTCAGGTTCTTGAAGATCGTGGCTTCCTCGACCGTGGGGAACACGGCCCAGCCCACGCGGCCGCCGGTCCACGCGTACGACTTCGACACGCCGCCCACGATCACCGTGCGCTCGGCCATGCCGGGCAGGGACGCGATCGAGATGTGCCTGTTGCCGTCGAACAGGATGTCCTCGTACACCTCGTCCGAGTACACGCGCGCCTGCGGCGCCTTGCGGCGGATCACCTCGGCGATGCCTTCGAGCTGTTCGCGCGTGGCCACGCCGCCGGTGGGGTTGCTCGGGAAGTTCAGGATGATCAGCTTCGTGCGGGAGTTGAGCAGCGGCTCGAGGTCCCTGCCCGTGAAACTGAAGCCCGCTTCCTCCTTCAGGTGCAGCGGCACCGGCTTCACGCCCAGGTAGCTCGTGAACGACTCGTAGATCGGGAAGCCCGGACTCGGGTACACGACCTCGTCGCCGGGACTGCAGTAGGTCTGCTGGCAGAGCCCGATCGGCGGCTTCGCGCCGGGGAACACCACGACGTGCGCGGCCGTCACGTCCAGGCCGCGGCGCGCGGCGACGGTGCGCGCGATGGACTCGCGCAGCGGCAGGATGCCCTGCGGGTCGACGTAGTGCGTGAGGTCGGCGTCGACGCAGCGCTTCACTTCGTCGGCGATGTGCCGGGCCAGCGGGAAGTCCGGCTCGCCCAGGTTGCACTTGACCACCTTGTGACCCTGGTCCTCGATCGCCTTGATGTACGGCCCGACCTTGAAGGCGTTCTCGGTGCCGATCTGCCGCGTGCGGTCAGAGAAGAGGCCTTCCGGCAGGCTCGAAGGGGTCGAGGCCGGGGCCGTGGGCGTGGAAGCCGATGGCGGCGTCATGGCGCGTCACTCCAATGGAAACAACGAGATGCGGCGCTTCTGCGGCGCGAGGGCTCGCGCCGCGGCAGGGCCGCGCGATATCCGGCTGGCTGAACATCGGGGGAGCGGATCGCTCCACGCGAATCGACAGCAAACTTCCGGCCACGCGAGAGCCCGAATGAAAACGACGCGTTCTCCGCGCGGATCACGCATGCGACGTCCGAACCGTTGACCGTGGATGGAGCGCACTCGATGCTGCGCGCGGCCCGCACCGGCGCCCGCCGGCCGACGCAACCCCGTGGATCGAAGGGACTCGCTTGCCGCAACGACCCCGCATCGTGGTGACGGGAGCTTCCGGCTTCGTGGGCCGGCGGCTCGTCCAGAGGCTGCGCGTGGCGCACGACGTGGTGGCGATGGACCGCCGCGTCGGCACGGACGTCGCCGAGCATCCGCACGTGAGCTGGGTGCAGATCGACCTCGCCGACCGCGACGCGGTGATCGAGGCGTTCGGCGAACTCGCCGCGCAGGGCGGCGCGCACGCGATGGTGCACCTCGCGGCCTACTACGACTTCACGGGCGAGGAGCACCCCGAGTACCAGCGCACGAACGTGGACGCGCTACGGCACGTGCTCGACGCGGCGCGCGGCCTGTCGCTGTCGCGCTTCGTGTTCGCGTCTTCGGTGGCCGCGCACCGCGTGACGCCGCACGGCACGCCCGTGAACGAGGACTCGCCGCCCGACGGGGACCACGTGTACGCGCGCACGAAGGCCGAGGGCGAGGCGATGGTGCGCGGGCTCGCGAAGTGGTTCCCGTCCACGATCGTGCGCTTCGCGGCGATGTTCTCGGACTGGTGCGAGTACCCGCCGCTGTACGTGTTCCTGGACACGTGGCTGTCGGAGCGCTGGAACGCGCGGCTGCTCGGCGGGCGCGGCGAGTCGGCGATCCCGTTCCTGCACGTGCGCGACGGCGCCGGGCTGGTCGAGCGCGCGCTGCAGCGTTCGGACGTGCTCGCGTCGGGCGAGGTGCTGATCGCCGGGCCCGACGGGGCGACCACGCACAACGCGCTGTTCGAAGCGGCCACGCGCTGGCACCACGGTGCGCCGCGCGCGCCGGTGCACGTGCCGCGCGTGCTCGCCGGGCCGGGCATGTGGGCGCGCGACGCGGTGCGGCGCGTGCTGGGCGACCGGCCGTTCGAGCGCCCGTGGATGGCGGCGTACATCGACCAGAAGCTGGTGGTGGACGCGCGGCGCACGCGCGAGCGGCTGGGCTGGGCGCCGCACCCGCGGCTCGACATCCTGGCGCGCATCCCGTTCATGCTGGAGAACCGCAAGACCGACCCGCTGCAATGGCTGCGCGTGAACCGCGAGGCGATGGAGCACCTGGCACTGCGGCCGAACCTCGAGGTGTTCCGCCTGCTTCACCGCCACGAGGCGGAACTGGGCGAGGCGCTGGACCGCGCGCTCGATCGCGCCGACGGGCCGCCGGAGCTGGCGCGGCATCGCGCGCTGTCGGCGGACGAGCGGCACTGGCACCGGCGACTCGTGCTCGGCAGCCTGCTGAACGCCGTGCGCACCGGCGAGAAGGTCCCGTTCATGGCGCGCTGCCGCGAACTGGCCGAGCGCCGGCTCGCGCAAGGATTCACCGGCGCGGAGGTGATCGCGGGGCTTCGCGAACTGGAGCGCGTGGTCACCGAGCGCGTGCGTGCCGAGGCGCATGCCGCGCACCTGGACGACGCGCTGCGCGACTACGTGAGTGTGACCGTGGAATTCGGCATCGACCAGGTGCAGGAGGTGTGGGAGGACGCCGAGCCGGCACCGCGAACGTGACGACCCGGGCGGCTGGCGCGGCGGCCGGCCCAGCCGATAGCATCCCGCACCCATGCGTTCGCCCCCGTCGCCTCACCCGACCCTCGCGATGTTCGCGTGCGTGCTCCTGCTGGGCGCGTGCGCGCCGCGCGCGCGGACGCCCGACACCGCGCCCGCCGGCGCCGATGCGCCCGCGGCGCCGGTGCGCGTGCTGGCCGAGCACTATGCGCACTCGCTCGCGGCGCTCGGCGCCCCCGGCGCACGGCGCGCGTTCCAGGTGGGCGACGGCAGCCAGGTGGCCACCGGCGACGTGGCGGTGCGGTTCGTGTTCGCCGGCGGCGGGCCCGTGCGCACGTCGCCCGTGTGGTTCGAGTCGGACGGCGTGCCGGTGGCGCACTGGTGGATGGCGAGCGCGCGCGAGTCGGTCACGTTCGAAGCCGCCGCGTCGCCGCGCACCGCGCTGGGCGACACGTCGCTCGAGCTGGCGGTGCTCGCCACCGTCGTGCGCGGCGACGCGTCGGCGCTCGAACTGCGGCTGGCCACGCGCGCCGAAGGGCCCACGTTCACGCCGTGGGACGCCTCCGACTCGGTGCGCTTCGCCGAGGGCTGGCACGGCGTGGACGCGATGCGCAACGGCGCACTCGTGGCGCGGCTCGGCGCCGGCTGGGTGCCGCCGTCGGCGCCCGCGGCCGAGGCGCCCGTGGTCACGAGCGGGCTGGGCGACGGGGCGCTGCGCACGCGCGGCACCGCCGGCGCGCGCACGCTGGAGCTGTGGCTGCCCGCGTACCCCGTGTCGATCGACGCGGCCGCGCCGCGCGCCTACGCCGACGTCGCCGCCGCCGCACGGCGGCTGTGGCGTGGCTGGCTCGCGAAGGCGGCGCCGTTTTCGACCACCGATACGCTCGTGGACGCGGCCTACCGCGCGGCGCTCGTCACGCTGGTGCTCGATCACGAGCGCGACCGTGGCGAGTGGGTGCCGATCGGCAATCCGCTCCAGTATCGCGACGTGTGGCTGCGCGACGGCGCCCGCGCGATCCGCGCGCTCGCGCGCGCCGGGCTCGGAGAGTTCGCGCGCTCGGACGCGCGCACGCTGCTCCGCTTCCAGCTCGAACCCGGCGTGCTCCTGTCGCAAAAGGGCCAGCTCGACGGCACGGGCTTCGCGCTGTGGGCGTTCGACCAGGCGAGCAGCCTTCCTCCCGACCCGGCACTCGCGAAGGAACTGCTGCCCGCGGCGGTGCGCGCGCGCGAGTGGATCGACACGCAGCGTTCGCAGGCGCGCGCGCGCGGGCTCGAGCCCGCCGGCCTGCTGCCGCCCGGCGATCCGCAGGACAACGAACTCGTGCAGGCGCCGCTCGTGGGCAACGACGCGTGGACGATCGCCGGCTGCGAAGCCCTCGCGCGGATGGCCGCGCGCGCCGGCGACGCCGCGGCGGCCGAAGCGGCACGGCGGACGGCGGCGGCCCATCGTGCCGACTTCGGCGCGGCACTCGCGCGTTTCGGCGGCGGGCCCGTGGCGGCGTCGTGGCGCGGCGACGGCCGCGACTGGGGCAACCTGCAGCTCGCGTATCCCACGCGCGCGCTCGAGCCCGACGACCCGCGCGTGCTCGCCACCGAAGCGCGTGCGCGCGGCCGCAGCACCGTGGCGGGCCTGGTCAGCTACGGACCGGCCGACACGCTGCACACCTACCTGGGCCACGACCCGGCGATGAACGCCCTGCTGCGCGGCGACGCCGCCGGCGCGTGGATCACGGTGCGGGCGCTGCTCGAACATTCCAGCAGCACGCTCGGCCAGGCCGAGACCTTCCACGCGAACGGAGGGTTCGGGCGCAACCTGCCGCCGCACGGAACGTCGGCCGCGGACCTCGCGGACCTGCTGCAGAGCCTGCTCGCGCTGGACGACGGCGACACGCTCGTGCTGGCCGCCGGTGCGCCCCTCTCGTGGTGGAACGGCGCGTCGCTCGCGCGCACGCCGACGCCGTACGGACTGCTCGACCTGTCGCTCGCGCACCCTGCGGCCGATCGGCTGCACGCGCGCTGGGGCGGCGCGAATGCCCCCGTGCGGTTGCGCGTGCCCGACGGCCGCGTGGCCACGAGCGCGAGCGGCGGCGCGGTGGTGCGGCCGGGCGGGCGCTGGGTGGTGGCGCCGGCCGGCGTGGGCGACGTCGAGATCGGGATCGCCGCCGACGGAGCCGGCCGATGAGCCGCGAACGACGCCGGGGGAGCGGGCCCGCGAAGGCGCCACCGCCGTCGCGCGCGCCGCAGCCGCCGCGAGGGAAGGCGCGCCCGGCGCGTGTGCCGATGGCGGCGATCGCGTCGATCGCGGGCGTGGTGCTGCTGGCCGCGGCGCTGCTGTGGTGGCGCGGCGCTCGGCCTCCGGCGCCCGGACGGGCGGCGCCCGTGAGCGCGGCGCCGATGTCGGACGACTCCATCCGCATCGTGGCGCGCTGGCTCATCGACGCGAACGCGCGGCAGGACTGGCCCGAGGCGCTGCGGCTGGCCACCAAGCTGTCGCGCGCGCTGCCGACGAACGTCGTCGCGCTGAACCAGCTCGCGCTGGCCGAGCACAACATGCGAAACCCGGTGCCGAGCCCGCGCATGGGGCAGCGCTACCTGCTGCGCACGAGCCTCGATTACGCGGACGCCGAGCGCACCGCGATCGCCCTGCTCGACTCCATGCGTACGGTGGCGCAGACGCCGGCCGAGCGCGCGCGCGCCCTGGTCTACCAGGCCCGCGTGCGACGGTTCCAGGGCCTGCCGCTGGAGGCGTTGTCCGCGTGCGAGGCGGCGCTGCGCGAGGATCCCGGCAACGCCGACGCGGTGCAGGCCCTGCAGGAGATCGTCTCGAGCCTGCGCGCCGCCCAGCTGCGGGCGAAGTGAGTCCCGGGGCCGGGCCCGAGATTTTCCGCGCGTTCGTGGACGCGCCCGGCCTACACTTACCTGCGCCCGGCTGGGACCTGCCGTACCGGAGGACCGCACCATGAGCCGCACTTTCCGCCTCTCGTCGCGCGCGCGATTCGCCACGTGCGCCGCACTCGCCCTGCTCGCCACGCTTCCGCTGACCGCGCGCGCGCAGAGCTGTCCCGCGAGCGAGTACACGCTCGGGGGCGCCCCGCACGTCGCCTCGACCGCGCCCACCGCGGACACCACGTGGGCGCCGCCCGGGTACTCGGGCAGCTTCCGCGTGGCGTGGGATCTCCGTGCCGGCAACGTGACGATGTACCACTGCTGCTCGCTCGCCGAGACGCACGCGTGGGTGCGCGACGCATTCGACGTGACCGGCGTGGCGCCCGGCACTCCCGTGTCACTCGTCGTCGAGTTCGACGTGCATGGCGCCGTGTTCACCAGCAGCTGCGGCGGCACGGGGTGCTCGGGCACGTTCGGTGCGGCGCTGCGGTACGGCGAGGACTCCACGGTCGTCGTTCACCCGGCGCACCTCTTCAACGGCCGCGCGGAGTTCCACGACGTGCTCTGGGCGCCGGTCACGATCGTGGCCGGGCAGCCGCAGACGATCGAGTTCCAGCTGTTCGGGCATCGCAACGTCGGCGGGAGCCACGGCGCCGAGGGCCAGGGGCAGATCCGCTTCTCGGCCGTGCCGGCCGGCGTGTCGGTGGTGTCGTGCCAGGGCTTCGGCGCGTCGCCCACGCCCACGCGCCGCGCGAGCTGGGGTGCGCTCAAGACGATCTACCGCTGAACGGCACCGAAGGCACGCGCGCCCCGCGGAGCGTCGGCTCGGCGGGGCGCGGCGTTTCGTGCGGCATCGCGGCGCGAGCTCGCGCCGGGCGGCGTCACTTCGGCATCGCGAGGCTGTGCGGGATCAGGTAGACGAGGAACATCACGACCGCGGCGAACGGCACCCAGAAGCGCGCGCCCTTGCCCGCGCGCACGCTGGCCCACGCGATCAGCCAGCCCACGAACGCGACCAGCGTCTTGTTGTCGGTGGCGTCGTTGCCGAGCGGGAAGCCGCCCCACGGTTCGTGGAACGCGTAGCCCGACATCGCGAAGCCCAGCGGGAAGCCGCCGATGAACAGCGTGATCAGCGTCAGGTTCACGAGCTTGCCGAAGTTCGGCTGGCGCTGGAACGCCTCGAGCCCCGCGCGCGTCGACAGCAGCATCGCTGCGAACATGAAAGCGATGTGCGGCAGCAGCACCCAGATCGGCACATCGAGGCGGAAGCGGATGGTCGCGAAGCCGCTCGGGGGCAGCGTCACCTGCGTGCCGCCGCCGCTCAGCTGCACGCGGTAGTCGAGCTTGCCCGCCACGGGCTGGTGCGGCAGCGCCGCCACCAGCGCGTCGCCCTCGCGCGTCATGGACACGGCGGTCCACGGATCGCTCGTTTCGTGCCTGCGGAACTCCATCACGCCGGTGACGTCGGGCAGGCCCGGCTTCACCTCGACACGCTGGTCGCCGGCGCCCGCGTGCGTGCGCTTGAGCTCCCACGGGAACGCTTTGCCGCCGAGTGTCGCGCGCCCGCTCAGGGGGTAGGTCGGACCGGTCACGCGCTGGTGCCGGCCGAGGAACAGCGTGAGGACGATGGCGATCAGCGTCAGCCAGCCGCCGAGTTTCATGTCGAAGGTCTCCGGAGCCGGCGCACGATGCGCCGATCACGCCGCGATCCAAGCACGGCGCACATGCCGAAGGGAAGGGCGAGCGCTCCGGCGGGAGAACCGCGGAGCACGTCGCGCCTCGAGAGTGCGATCGCGGACGCTCACCACGTGGCGGTGCGGCGGCGGCGGTCGCGAGGGGGCGCGACCGCCACCGCCACGCACTCACCGCGTGATCGAGACACGCCGCGCGAGCGTGCGGCCCGCGCCCTCGAATCGCACGAAGTACACGCCCGCGGCGGCACCGCCCGGTGGCCACGTGAGCACGTGGCGACCCGCGGTCATCACGCCGTCCGCGAGGCGAGCGCATTCACGTCCCTGCACGTCGAGCACCTGCACGCGGACGCGCGTGTCCGCCGGCAGCGCGCACTCCACGGTCACCGCTCCGCGCGCGGGATTGGCCGAGCGGATCGCGAACGCCAGCTCGCCCGGTGCGCCGGGCTCCGCGCCGACGTACACCGACGACGGCACGAACACCATGCCGCCGGTGGTCGGGAGACCGGTCACGAGGGTGGTGATGGTGCCGCCCGACATCGCCGATCGCCGCAGCGTGCCCGTGCCCGCGTCGATCCAGTACATGCGACCGGCCGTCGGATCGAGCGCGAGCCACGAGGGGTTCGAGAGCCCGCCGAGCACCGTCGTCGCGGCACCACCCGAGAGCGCGCGGCGGCTGATCGTGCCGTTCGCCCAGTCGGTCCAGTAGACCTGGCCCGCGGCCGAGTCGATCGCGACACCCCACGGACGCCCGCCGGGGGGCAGCCCGTGGAAGATGCTGATCGGAGTGCCCGCGAGCGGCGCGGTGGCGATGGCCGAGCCCGCGAAGTCGGCCCAGAGCATGCGGCCGCCGGCGACGTCGATCGCGATGCCGCGCGGATTCGCCGCCGGGCCGAGCGACGTGATCGCCGTGGCGCCGGTGCCGTCGTTGTTCCATCGCCGGATGGCCGAGCCGACCGCCAGGTTGCTGCTCGTGGCGTAGAGCTGGCCCGACTCGGGGTGCAGCGCCAGCCCGCGCAGCACCGACCACCCGGTGCTCACGTCGACCACGTCGGTGAGCGACAGGTCGCAGCGCCGCAGCCGCGCACCCGTCCACGCCGCCTCGGTCCAGAAGAGCTGCCGGTGCGCGGCGTCGAGCGCGAGCCCTTCGGGAAGCGAGCCCGCGGGCAGCGCCATCGTCACGGGGCCGTCGCCGCCGCCGTCGATGCGTTCCAGCGTGGGTGAACCCCACGTGGTCTGCAGCCAGTACACGTAACTCGCGTGCGCGGAGCCGGTCAGGATCACCGACGCGAGCACGCACGAGATCAGGCGGGCGATCGCCCGCGTTGCAGGCGTGCGCATGGCGGCCTCACGGACGGGTGGGGTAGATGCCCTGAGTGGCGATGCACCAGTTGAGCACCTGGTACGGCGGCACGTTGCCGTGCGGCAGGCCGCCGCCGGACCACGCGATCTGCCCGGCGCCGCCGAGCACGGCCCCGGTCGCTCCGAACGACGGAATGCCCGCGGGGTTCCGGGCCGGGAACGCGCCCTCCGGCGAGTCCGCGGTGCCGAGGGCGTTGCTCACGTACACACCGTGCGTGTGCGAGGGCATCTCGGACACGCCGAGTGCCCGGCTCTCCGCACCGCCGGTCTCGCCGAGCGTGCGGTTGGTGAGCCCGCTGCCCTGCCCCACGCCCATCGGGACGCGGCCTCTCAGGTCCGGCAGGCCGAACGTGGTGACGCCGTTGCCGCCGTACGTCGTGCCGAGCAGCGAGAACAGCGCCGTGTTCGAGGCGATGGCGAGCAACTGGCCCTGGCACTGCGCCCAGCCCATCGGCGCGAAGTTGAACCCGAACAGCGCCAGTTCGCCGATGAACGGTTCGTACGCCAGCGCGGACGCGCGTGCGGCGCGAGGTGGCGCGAACAGCGCACCTCCCATCGCGACTCCGAGGACGCGCGCGAGGAAGTTGCGGCGGGGCAGCCCGGCGGGCTGCGCATTCGGCATCAGGATCATGCGGGGACGGGACATGGTCACCTCCGGAGGGTGGGGGACGACTCCGAAAGGCTACCGCCGGGGGAGGGCGTTCCCGCCGCGCCCGTTCTCCGCCCGGAACAGGCAGGTTTCGCCTCTGTCATGTTTCCCGCGCGGGACTCGCCGTGCGCATCGGGCTGGTCGACACTCCGGGCGCGCGCGAGAATGGCGCCACGAATCGTCGTCTCACTCCATGCGCGGAGTTCCGTCATGTCCCTTCCGTTTCCGATGCTGACCGCCGAAGAGGCGGCTGCGATGATCCAGAACGGTCAGACCCTCGGCTGCAGCGGCTTCACCGCCGCCGGTTCGCTGAAGGTGGTGCCGCGCGCGCTCGCGCGCCGCGCGGAGGCCGAACACGAGGCCGGCCGCGAGTTCAAGATCAGCCTGCTCACGGGCGCGTCCACCGGCGCTTCGTTCGACGGCGAGCTGGCGAGGGCGCGCGCGATCCGCATGCGCACGCCGTACATGTCGGACCCGCTGCTGCGCCAGCAGATCAACGCCGGCGAAGTGAAGTTCTTCGACATGCACCTGTCGCTGCTGCCGCAGAACGTGCGCTACGGGTTCCTGGGCCCGGTGCACTGGGGCATCGTCGAGGTGGCCGACGTCACCGCCGGCGGCGCGGTGGTGCTGACGACCTCGGTGGGCGCGTCGAACACGTACCTGAACTGCGCCGAGAAGGTGATCCTGGAGCTGAACGCGCGTCACCCGGCGGCTCTGCTCGGGCTGCACGACATCTGGGAACCCAAGGACCCGCCGGCGCGCAGCGAAGTGCCGGTGTTCGACGTGGCCGACCGCGTGGGCTCCCCGGTGTGCATGGTGGACCCGCGCAAGATCGCCGGTGTCGTGCTCACCGATCTCGACGACGAGAGCACCGGCTTCGGCGAGCCGACACCGGTCACCGAGCGGATCGGCCGCAACATCGCCGAGTTCCTGGTGGCCGAGATCAAGGCCGACCGCATGCCGCGCGGTTTCCTGCCGCTGCAGTCGGGCGTGGGCGACATCGCGAACTCGGTGCTGGCCGCGCTCGGCGCGAGCCGCGAGATTCCCGACTTCACCATGTACACCGAGGTGGTGCAGGACTCGGTCGTGCCGCTGCTCGAGAGCGGGCGCGTGAAGTTCGCGTCCACGTGCGGACTCACGCTGTCGCCCGAGACCATGCGCCGCGTGTACGGCAACCTGGACTACTTCCGCAAGCGGCTCGTGCTGCGTCCGCAGGAGATCACGAACCATCCCGAGATCGTGCGACGGCTCGGCATCGTGAGCATGAACACCGCGCTCGAGATGGACCTGTTCGGCAACGTCAACAGCACGCACGTGATGGGCCACCAGATCATGAACGGCATCGGCGGCTCGGGCGACTTCACGCGCAACGCCTACCTGTCGATCTTCTCGTGCCCGAGCACGCAGAAGGGCGGCAAGATCAGCACGATCGTGCCGCTCGTGAGCCACGTCGACCACAACGAGCACTCCGTGCAGATCGTGGCCACGGAGCACGGCGTGGCCGACCTGCGCGGCAAGGATCCGCGGCAGCGCGCGCAGACGATCATCGACCGCTGCGCGGCGCCCGAGTACCGCGACCAGCTGCGCGAGTTCCTCGCCATGGCCGGCAAGGGCCACGAGCCGTTCTCGGTGAAGCACGCGTTCGCGATGCACGAGAAGTTCGCGAGCGACGGCGACATGCGCGGCGTGCGCTTCGCGGAGCGCGCGACCGCCTGACCGCCGTGAAGCACGACGCCCCGGGAGCGCGGCACTCCCGGGGCGTTCGCATGCGCGGCGCGGTGCCGCGCGCTCACTCGATCACGGTCAACCGCCGCGTGCTGGCGCCGTCGGCCGTGCGCAGCCGCACGAAGTACACGCCCGGTGCGGCACGCCCGCCGCGCGCGCGCCCGTCCCACGCGGCCGTCCACGATCCGGCGGACCACTCGCGGTCGAACAACGACGCCACGCGGCGGCCGTTCGCGTCGAGCACGTCGGCCGACACGCGGCCGGGCCGCGTGAGCGCGAACCGGAACGTCGCACCGTCCCGCGTGGGATTCGGCCACGGCGCGCCCACCAGGCCGCTCGCGCGCGGCGCATCGGCGCCCGGCGCGCCGGCGGGGTTCGGGCTCACCACGACGACACCCTTCATGTTGAGCAACGAGCCGTGCGGCTGACAGAAGAACGGAAACGTCCCCGGCGTGTCGAACACGACGATCTGCTCGGCGTTCTGGGGCGACGTGCCGTCCACGGGCAGGTCGAACAGCGAGCCCGCATCGAGGTCCCCGGGCTGGCCGCTGGTGGCGGTGTGGAAGCCCGACACCCATTTGAACATCACGCTCTGGCCGGCGAGCACGCGCGACGTGTCGATCTGCGTCGCGGTGTTGCCGTCGGCGTTGAAGCGGAAGCTCGAGGTGAGGAACGTGTCGGCGGGCGTGGCCGCGGCGGGCGACGCCCCGTGCGCCGGGTGCGCCGAGTACCACGCGGCGATCTCCTGACGCATGACTTCCTCGTTCATGCCGCACACCTCGCGCGCGCGCGAAGCGGGCGTGGGGGGCGGGCTGCCGGCGGTGGAGGCGAGCAACAGGGCGAGTGCGACGAGGGCGACCGCGCGTGGGCTCTCCACGCGAAGTCCGGCCGGTGCGTGACGGGGCATCGGGGCTCCTTTCCGGGGGACACCCGACAGTGGGGCCGGCCCGCGACCGGCCGGAAGAC
>JBGAOB010000380.1:0-3559 GCA_044222045.1 Candidatus Eiseniibacteriota bacterium | reverse complement strand
CCGGTATCCGTCCTCGCCGCGACCGTCCACGCACGTGCCCGTTCGCGTCGAGTGGCGGGGCGGTCGCGCGGTGTGCGGCGCGTTCCTCGGGCCGGAACCGCTCGCTGGCGCGCCCCGGCGCGCGGGGCTTTGATTGGCGCCATGGCGAACCCCCGAACTTCACCCCGCGAGCTCACGACGCGCCGCCGGCTGTCGCTGCCGGCCAACGTGGGCGTGGGCGTGCCGCGCCTGGACGCCGCCGACAAGGTGACCGGCCGCGCGCTCTACCTCGACGATCTCAAGGTGCCCGGCATGCTGCACGGGCGCACCGTCCGCTCCACCATCGCGCGCGGCCGCGTGAAGCGCGTCGTGCTCGACTCCGACTTCGACTGGACCGGCTTCACGATCTGCGACCACCGGGACATCCCGGGCGAGAACATCGTGTCGCTCATCGTCGACGACCAGCCGCTGCTCGTCTCCGACGTCGTGAACCACGCCGACGAGCCCATCCTGCTGCTCGCGCACGAGGATCCCGAGCGCGCCGAAGCCGCGCTCAAGGCCGTGCGCGTCGAGTACGAGCCGCTGCCCGCGGTCATGACGCTCGACGAGTCGCTCGACTCGGGGCTCGTCGTGCACGGCGCCGACAACCTGCTCAAGCGCATCCGCATCGAGCGCGGCGACCTGGACGCGGCGTTCGCCGAGGCCGACCTGGTGATCGAGGGCGAATACCGCACCGGACACCAGGAACAGCTCTACATCGAGAACAACGCGATGATCGCCGAGCGCACGCCCGAGGGCGGCGTCTGGGTGCGCGGCTCGCTGCAGTGCCCGTACTACGTGCACGGCGCGCTCAAGCGCGCGATGGGCCTGCCCGACGCGCAGGTGCGCGTGACGCAGACCGTGACCGGCGGCGGGTTCGGCGGCAAGGAGGACTACCCGTCGATCATCGCCGCGCACGCGGCGGTGCTGGCGTGGAAGTCCGGCCGCCCGGTGAAGATCGCCTACGACCGCCTCGAGGACCTCGCCGCCACCACCAAGCGCCATCCCTCGCGCACGCGGCTGCGCGTGGGCGTGAAGCGCGACGGCACGCTGGTGGCGCTCGACGCCGACGTGGTCATGGACGGCGGCGCGTACGTGACGCTGTCGCCGGTCGTGCTCTCGCGCGGCGCGATCCACGCGGGCGGGCCGTACCGCTGGCAGGCGGCGCGCATCCACGCGCGCGCGGTCGCCACCAACACGCCGCCCAACGGCGCGTTCCGCGGCTTCGGCGCGCCCCAGACGCTGTTCGCGATCGAATGCCACATCAACAAGGTCGCCGAGGCGCTCGGCATGGATCCCGCCGAGCTGCGCCGCCGCAACGCCGTGCGCGAGGGCGACGTGACGCCCACCGGGCAGGTGCTGCGCGAGAGCGTCGGGGCGCACGAGGTGCTCGAGCGCACGCTGAAGCGCTCGAAGTGGCAGGCGGCGCGCGCGCGCATCGCGCGCGACAACGCGAAGGCCGAGGCGGCCGAGCGCGCGGGCCGGCTGCCCGCGGGCGGGCGGCGGCTGCGCCGCGGGCTCGGGCTGGCGCTAGTGCAGCACGGCGCGTCGCGCGCGACAACGCCAAGGCCGAGGCGGCCGAGCGCGCGGGCAAGCGCGGGCCCGGCGGACGGCGGCTGCGCCGCGGTCTCGGGCTGGCGCTGGTGCAGCACGGCGCCGGGTTCACGGGCAGCGGCGAGGTCAAGCTCGCCTCGCGCGCGATCCTCGACCTGACGCCCGACGGCTGGCCGTGCGTGAAGGTGGGCAACACCGAGATCGGCCAGGGCGCGATCACGACGTTCTCGCAGATGGTGGCCGAGGTGCTCGGCCTGCCCGCGCACCGCGTGGTGGTGCACCAGCCCGACACGGCGTTCGTGCCCGACAGCGGCCCGACCGTGGCCTCGCGCACGCTGATGGTCGTGGGCGGACTGCTCGAACGCTGCGCGCGCGGCATGAAGGAGAAGCTCGAGTTGTTCGCCGAGCACGCGATCGAGGGCGAGCAGGACTTCCGGAAGATCGCGCTGCGCTGGCTGCGCGAGCGCGGCCCGCTCGTGATCGAACGGCAGTACGAGAAGCCGCCCGCGATCCAGTGGGACGACGACACCTACCAGGGCGACGCGTACGGCTGCTTCGCGTGGGCGTCCATGGCGGCCGAGGTCGAGGTCGACCTCGACACCGGCGAGACCAAGGTCGTGAAGGTCTGGACCGCGCAGGACATCGGCAAGGCCGTGCACCCGGTGCTGTGCTCCGGGCAGATCGAAGGCGGCACGCTGCAGGGACTGGGCTGGGCGCTCACCGAGGAGCTGCGCTTCAAGGACGGGCGCGTCTGGAATCACCAGCTCACCAACTACATCGTGCCCACGTCGGCCGACGCGCCGCCGATGGACGTGGACATCGTCGAGATCCCGTACTCGCGCGGTCCGTTCGGAGCCAAGGGCGTCGGCGAGCTGCCCATGGACGTGCCGGCGCCCGCGGTGATCGACGCGATCGCGCACGCCACCGGCTGCCGCCTCGACCAGATCCCGGCCACGCCGGAGCGCGTGCTGCGCGCGCTGGCCGCGAAGGACGCATGAGCGGCGACGACGTGGACGGCGACGTCGGCTCCGTCGAAGGGCTGCAGGCGCTGGGCTTCGAGGGCTTCGTGTCGGTGCGCGACCTGCGCCGCGACGACTGCCGGAGCCTGCCGCGCGAGAACGGCGTGTACGTGCTGGTGCGCGCGCGCGACGGCGAGCCGCGCTTCAACGTGCGCGGCACCGCCGCGTTCTGGCGCGGGCAGAATCCCAACGTGAAGGTCGAGGAGCTCGCCGAGAAGTGGGTGCCCGGCGCGCTCGTGATGTACGTGGGCCGCGCGGCCGGGACCGGCGTGCGCGGCAAGCTGCAGCAGCGGGTCAAGCGCATGCTGCGGTTCGGTGAAGGCAAGAACGTCGCGCACTGGGGCGGGCGGTACGTCTGGCAGCTGGCGGACGCGTACGACCTGAAGGTGGCGTGGAAGGTCTGCAAGGACGCCGTGCGCTGGGAGGTGGCGCTGCTCAACGCCTTCGCGGCGAAGCACGAAGTGCTGCCGTTCGCGAACCTGCGCGACGAGAGCGGCCACAGCGACTACGAAGAGGAGCCGGAGTGATGAGCGAACGCGTGACGGTGTCGTTCACGCTGAACGGGGCCGGGCGCCGCGTGTCGGTGCCGCCCATGAAGCGCCTGCTCGACGTGCTGCGCGAGGAGTGCGGCGCGACGGGCACCAAGGAAGGCTGTGGCGAAGGCGAGTGTGGCGCGTGCACCGTGCTGCTCGACGGGCTGCCCGTGAACGCGTGCCTCGTGCCCGCGATCCACGCCGACGGCGCCGAGGTGGTGACGGTCGAAGGCCTGGCGAAGAACGGCCGGCTGTCCGGCCTGCAGCAGGCGTTCGTGGAGATGGGCGCCGCGCAGTGCGGCATGTGCACGCCCGGCATGCTCGTGACGAGCGCCGCCCTGCTCGCGACCTGCAAGGGCCGAGTCCCCGGCGACGAGGAGGTCCGCGAAGCCCTCGCCGGCACCCTGTGCCGCTGCACCGGCTACCAGAAGATCG
>JBGAOB010000379.1:0-3566 GCA_044222045.1 Candidatus Eiseniibacteriota bacterium | reverse complement strand
GCGCGACGTGCCGGCCGAGCCGAGCACCTCGCGGCTGTCGGCCGACCTCAAGTTCGGCACGATCGACATTCGCCGGGTCGCCGCCGAGATCGCGGCCGCGGCCGCGGCGGGCGGACCCGCCGTGCGCGCGGCGGCCGACAAGTACGTCGCCGAGCTGCGCTGGCGCGACTTCTTCGCGCACGTGCTGTGGCACTTCCCGCACGTCGAGCACGGTGCGTTCCGGCCCGTGTACGACGCGCTCGCGTGGAGCGGCAGCGACGCGTGGTTCGCCGCGTGGCGCGACGGGCGCACCGGCTACCCCATCGTGGACGCCGGCATGCGCGAACTGCTCGCCACCGGCTACGTGCACAACCGCGTGCGCATGATCGTCGCCTCGTTCCTGACCAAGGACCTGCAGATCGACTGGCGGCGCGGCGAAGCGCACTTCATGAAGCACCTGGTCGACGGCGACCTCGCGAGCAACAACGGCGGCTGGCAGTGGGCCGCGGGCACGGGCACCGACGCGGCTCCCTACTTCCGCATCTTCAACCCCGTCTCGCAGAGCCTGCGCTTCGACCCCGAGGGCGCGTACGTGAAGCGCTGGGTGCCCGAGCTGGCGGCGCTGCCGCCCGCGCTCGTGCACGCGCCGTGGGAGGCGCCGCCGCTCACGCTCGCCTCGTTCGGGCTCACGCTGGGCGAGCAGTACCCGTTCCCGATCGTCGACCACGCCGTGCAGCGCGAGCGCACGCTGGCCATGTACAAGGCCGTCAAGGCCGGCGCGTGAGCGAACCGGCGCCGTTCGCGCTGCGCGCGTGGGCGAGCGATCACTTCGAGGTGACGCTGCCCGACGGCCACCCGTTCCCGATGGCCAAGTACCGCGCGCTGCGCGAGACGCTGCTCGCCGAGGGCGTGCTCGACGCGGCGCACGTCGCGCGCTCGGAGCCCGCGCCGCTCGAGTGGCTGCACGCCGTGCACGAGCCCGGGTACGTGGCGCGCGCGCTGGCGGGCGCGCTCGAACCGGCCGAGGTGCGGCGGCTCGGCCTGCCGTGGTCGCCGGAGCTGGCCGTGCGCGCGCGCGCCGCGGTGTTCGGCACCGTGCAGGCGGCGCGCGCCGCGCTGGCGCACGGCGTGGCGGGCAATCTCGCGGGCGGCACGCACCACGCGTTCCGCGACCGCGGCGAGGCGTACTGCCTGTTCAACGACCACGCGGTGGCGATCGCGCTGCTGCGCGCCGAGGGCCGCGCGCGCCGGCCGTTCGTGCTCGACCTGGACGTGCACCAGGGCAACGGCACCGCGGCGATCTTCGCGGCCGACCCGGACGTGTTCACGTACTCGCTGCACGCGCGCCACAACTACCCGCTCCAGAAGGAGCGCAGCACGCTCGACGTGGAGCTCGACGACCGCGCCGGCGACGACGAGCTGCTCGCGGCGCTCGAGCGCACGCTGCCCGGCGCGCTCGACCGCCACGCGCCCGACGTGGCGTTCTACCAGGCGGGCGTCGACGCGCTGCACGCCGACCGGCTCGGGCGGCTGACCGCCACGCACGCGGGCCTCGCCGAGCGCGACCGGCGCGTGTTCGCGTGGCTGCGCGCGCGCGGCGTGCCGGTGGTGATCACCGCGGGCGGCGGCTACGGCCGGCCGCTCGAAGCCACGGTCGAGGCGCACGCCAACGTCTGGCGGCAGGCGAAGGCCGCGTGGGCGCCCGCGGCCGCGGCCGATCAGAACTGGAAGTAGATGAACGGGTTCGTGCCGAAGGGCGCGTAGAGCAGCACGAGCAGCAGCACGACCACGAGCGCGGGCCACGCCAGCGGCTGGCGCAGGTCGAGCGACGGGCTGCGGTCGTCGTGGCGGACGCTCCAGACGTGCGCGGCCACCGCCAGCACGAGCACGATCGCCGCCTGCACGTACACCCACGCGATGCCGCCGCCCGAGGGCACGAACATGCGGTGCAGCATCGCCCACGCGCCCGCGAACGTCGGCGAACGGAAGAACACCCAGGTGACGAGCACGAACACGAACGTGAGCGCCCACGCCCCGAACTTGGCGAGCGGGCCCGGCGGCGCCGCGGCCGCGCGCTTCTCGGACAGCCACTTGTGCAGTGCCAGCGCCGAGCCGTGCATGGCTCCCCACGCCACGAACGTCCACGACGCGCCGTGCCACAGGCCGCCGAGCAGCATGGTGATCGCCAGGTTCAGGTACGTGCGCCCGCGCCCGCGGCGGTTGCCGCCGAGCGGGATGTACAGGTAGTCGCGCAGCCACGAGGACAGCGAGATGTGCCAGCGCCGCCAGAACTCGGTGATGTCGAGGCTGCGGTACGGGTGGCGGAAGTTCACGGGGAACTCGATGCCGAGCATCTTGGCCACGCCGATCGCCATGTCGCTGTAGCCCGAGAAGTCGTAGTAGATCTGCCCCGCGTACGCGATCACCGCCAGCCAGCACGTGAGCGAGGCGTACGCCGCCGGGTGCGCGAAGACGGGGTCCGCGAACACCGAGAGCGTGTCGGCGAACAGCACCTTCTTGGCGAACCCGCGCACGAACCGCTCGGCGCCCAGCCGCACGTTGTCGCCGCGCAGCGGGTGGATCTGCTGCATCTGCGGCAGGAACTCGACGCCGCGCACGATCGGGCCCGCGAGCAGCTGCGGGAAGAACGCCACGAACAGCATGTAGTCGCGGACGTTCTTGTGCGCGGGCAGTACGCCCCGGTACACGTCGATCACGTACGAGATCGACTGGAACGTGTAGAACGAGATGCCGACCGGCAGGATCACGTCCAGGTGCGGCGTGCGCAGGCCGGCGACCTCGAACAGCGGCTGCAGGTTGGCGAGGAAGAAGTTCGTGTACTTGAAGTACGCGAGCCAGCCCAGGTTCGAGACCAGGCTCACGAGCAGCCAGCCGCGCTTGCCGCGGGTGCTCTTCGCGGCCTCGATGCCGCGCGCCACGCCGTAGTCCACGAACGTGCACAGCAGCAGCAGGAAGCAGTAGCGCCAGTCCCACCAGCCGTAGAAGAAGTAGGACGCGACCAGCAGGATGTTGCGGCGCGTGTTCTCGCCGCGCGAGAGCTTGAGCAGCGCCAGCAGCAGCAGCAGGAACGCGAAGAACTCGGCGGACGAGAAGATCACGGCGCCACCTGCTTCAGGGCCGCGGCGAGCGCCTCACCCACCGCGCGGTGACCCGCCGCGTTGATGTGCCCGCTGCCCACGACCGAGTTGGCGAAGCCGTGCACCGGCTGGCCCGTGCGCCGGTACTCCTCGCGCATCGCCGGGCCCGCGTCCACGAACGTCGCGCCGTGGCGCGCGCACAGGTCGGCGAGCAGCGCGGCGAGGCGCGGGTCCGTGGGCGGCTGCCCGGGCCGGAAGTACTCGAGTTGCGGGATGTACAGCCACAGCACGTGCCGCGCCCGCCGCGCGAGCCGCACCTGCACGGTGTCCAGGAGCGCGGGCATGCGCGGATCCTCGACCGCGCGCACCCGGGCGGGGCCGCGCACGCCGGTGGCGTTGAACCGGCGCGACAGCGACGCCTTCTGGTCGCCCGCGAGCAACTTGAACCGGCGCCACGACAGCGTCGCCAGGGCCGAGTTGCGCAGCACC
>JBGAOB010000378.1:0-3586 GCA_044222045.1 Candidatus Eiseniibacteriota bacterium | reverse complement strand
TGGAACGCGTAGCGCGAGGCGTAGGTGAGCGACCACTCGGCGCGGGGCGCCGGTGCGTCGTCCGGCGCGGCGGTCGCGGCTTCGTCGGCGCGCGTCGCGGGCGCCGACAGCGCGATCGCGAGGCACGCGAGGAACGGCAGCAGGTGTCGCGGGCCCGGCGCGCTCATGCGGCGTCCTGCTGCGGCTTGCGGTCGGTCGCGCGGCGTCCGTAGTTGATGCGCGGACGCGGTTCCGTCGGCTCGGCTTCCGCCACCACGGGCGGCCCGGACAGCGGGATCTCGAACACCATGCGTGCACCCCCCTCGGGCCGGTTCTCGGCCCAGATGCGACCCCCGTGCGCTTCCACGATCTCGCGGCTGATCGCCAGCCCGAGACCCGTGCCGCCGGTACGCGGGTGCGTACCGGTGGCCTGTACGAACTTGTCGAAGATGTGCTCCAGCTCGTCGGGCGGGATGCCGCGGCCCTCGTCGACCACCGACAGCTGCGCCAGGTCGCCCACGGTGTGCAGCGCCACGCGCACCTGGCCGCCGGGCGGCGAGAACTTCACCGCGTTCGACAGCAGGTTGCGCAGCACCTGCATCAGCCGCGAGCGGTCGGCGGACATCTCGGGCGTCGCCTCGTCCATTTCGAGCGACAGCTTCACGCCCATCTCGCTGTACAGCGACGCGAACTCGTCGGCCGCGTCGTTCACGACGTCGGCGAGCGACACCTCGCTCAGGGCCATGGTCATGCGCCCGGCCTCGAACTTCGCCAGGTCCAGCAGGTCGTCGAGCAGGCTGGTGAGGCTGTTGCCGCACTCGTCGATGTTGCGGAAGTAGTCCTCGAGCTCCTCGGCCGGCACCTCGCGCGCGTCGCGGATGCCGAAGCGGGCGTAGCTCAGGATGCCGTGCATCGGCGTACGCAGCTCGTGCGAGATGTTCGCGAGGAACTGTGACTTCGCGCGCACGGCCTGCTCGGCCGCTTCGCGCGCGGTGGCCAGCTCGTCACGCTGCTTGAAGAACGCGTCCACGAGCATCGCCAGTCGGCCGAACTCGTCGTTCGTGCGCTCGGCGTCCACGAGCGGTTTCGGATCGTCGGTCTCGAGCGCGCGCGTGATCGCGGCGAGCGGGGTCTGCACCCAGCGCACCAGCGCGATCCAGAACATGAGCATGGTGAAGAACGCGCCCACCAGCAGCACGGCGAGCGCGGTGGTCAGCGCCCGGTGCACGCGCGTGGCCACCGGGTAGCTCGCGTGGAACCGCAGGTCGGCGACCGGCCTGCCGTCGATGCCGGGCAGCGGCGTGAACAGCTCGATCAGGCCGGTGCGCGGGGAGCTCTCCGAGCGCATGTTGGCGGGGCGCGGGGCCACGAGCGACGGCTCGCCCGATGCCACCTGCGCGAGCGATGCCAGCCGCTCGGGCGACCAGCGGCGGCCGATCACGTAGTAGCCGCGCCGCGGGCCGTTGCGGTCGAACTGGTCCGAGGGTCGGATCGACGAGGACCAGATCTCGATCACGCCCGCCGGCGACAGGGCGAAGAAGTGGTGGAACGGGTGCGCCGTGAACTCGCGTTCGATGTCCGCCGTCGTCGCCGGAATCCGCTCCAGGCCGGGCAGGCTCTCGGGGTTCGCCGCGAATACCTGCTGGAACTTCTCGTCCAGCACCCACGCCACGTCCGCGTCGAAGGTCTGGATGCTCTCGAAGATGTTGACCCGGCCCCATTCGGCGTCGCGGGTGCGCACGAACGACACCATCTCGCTCCATCGCGAGTAGTCGTCCGCGTGCACGCCCGCTCCGCGCGCGCGCAGGTCGAGCAGCTTCTCCAGCACGCGCTCCGTCTCCTGCACGCGCTCGGAGAACAGCAGCTCGACCTGTCGGCTCTGGCTCTGCTGCTGCACCGCGAACATCACGGTGAACACCACCACGCTCAACACGATCAGCGCGCCGAGCCGGGTGTGCAGGCTGTGGAAGCGCTCGGCCGGCGGAGCGGGCGTGTGCACCGGGCTGTCGGGGGGCGAGGACGTCATGCGATCAAGCCGCCGCCGCCGGCGCGACGGCCATCGGGAGTTCGAACCGGAACGTCGTGCCCGCCGTCGCGGACTCGTCCAGCCACAGCCGCCCGCCGTGCATGTCGGCGATCGCGCGGGCGATCGCGAGCCCCATGCCCTGCCCGCCGCTGTGCACGCGCACGTCCGCCACCGTCAGCGGTTCGAACACGTGCGTGCGCTGGTCCGGCGGGATGCCCGGGCCGCGGTCGCTCACCGACAGCTGGGTGAGCGGACCCTCGCTCCACGCGTGCACGTCCACGACGCCGCCCGCGGGGCTGAACCGGATCGCGTTGTCGAGTACGGCGTCGAGCGCCTGCCCGAGCATCGCGGCGTCCGCGCGGGCGATCGGCGTGCCGTCCACGGACAGGTCCACGCGCACCTGGCGCGCGGCGGCCGCTTCGCCCGCGCGGTCGCAGGCGCCCTGCAGCACGGGCGTCAGGTCCAGCGGGGCGGCGTCGAACGGCAGGTCCCCGGCGCGCAGGCGCGCCAGGAAGCAGCCGTTCTCGATCAGGCGCAGCAGCCGGGTCGCGCCGTTTTCCACCATCTGCAGCAACCGCCGCTGTTCGGGCGTCAGGTTTTCGCCCATCAGCAGCATCGGCAGCGGGCTCAGGATGGTCGTGAGCGGCGTGCGCGTGCCGTGGCTGAGCAGCGTCAGCAGGTCGCCGCGAAGCTGGTCGACCTCCTCGATCGACTTGAGCTTCGAGTAGACGCGCACCTTCGCCGACAGCTCGTCGGGGTCGAAGGGCTTCACCACGTAGTCGTCGGCGCCCGCCGCGTAACCCTCCAGGCGCTCCGCGGTCAGCGCCTTCGCCGACACGAGGATGATCTTCGCGCTCGCCGTCTCGGGATGTGCGCGCAGTCGGCGGCACGTCTCGTAGCCGTCCATCGCGGGCATCATGATGTCGAGCAGCACGATGTCCGGGCGGAAACGCGGCGCCACCGCCAGGGCTTCCTCGCCCGAGGCGGCCGTCATGAGCTCGCAGTCGCGCGCGAGTGTGCGCCGCAGGATGGCGAGGTTGCGGGAGTTGTCGTCGACACCGAGTACTCGAGCCAGGCGAGGCACCGGCCCTCCGGAGACAAAGGCGTTCGCTCCAGGGGAGGGGGATCCCCGGTCAGTGGAAATGCCTCCGTTTCATCGGCAAGTCGGTGTGCGTCGTTGAGTCCCATGTTGCAGCGACCCGCGCGGGGCGCCGCCGCAAATGCCGGCAAACGCGGGCGCTCCCGGCCGGCGGGGCGGGCGGGGCCCGGTCCGGGACGCGCGCCCGCGGCGGCGTCGGCGGCCGACCGGCGCCGGGCTCCCGAACGCACGAAGGCCCCGGCGTTTCCGCCGGGGCCTCGTGGGGGGATCGCGCCTACCAGATGCGGGCGCGCTTCTCGGCGGCGCGCACCATCGCGTCGCCCTCCTGGCAACCGAACGCCTTGCGGAACTCGTCCAGGTTCGACAGGGGACCGTTCACGCGGAACATCGCCGGCGAATGCGGGTTGGTCTTGACCATGTTCTGCAGCGCTTCGGGCCGCATGGTCGAGCGCCACACGCGCGCGTACGACAGGAAGAAGCGC
>JBGAOB010000015.1:0-30685 GCA_044222045.1 Candidatus Eiseniibacteriota bacterium | reverse complement strand
GTGGAACCCGAGCACGAGCCCGCTCACCGGACAGTCGCAGGCCCTGCTGAACATCGAGTGGCGTGACGCGGGCGGCAACCTGCTCTCGTACGAGTCGCACACCGCGGCCGATGCCGCGACGCCCACCGACACGTGGCGCGTGTACTCGGTGCAGAGCGGCGCGGCGCCCGCGGGAACCGCCTCGATCCACTTCCTGCTCGGCGTACTGCAGGGCCCGAGCGATCCCACGCCGCAGGTCGTGTTCGACGCCGCGAGCTGCGTGAGCCTCGGCCCGCCCACGCTCGAGAGCCTGCAGTGGAACGACTTCGGCGGCGGGCGCTCGGTGGACTTCAGCGGCCGCAGCTGGCGCGTGAAGGGGCCGGGCTACTACGGACCCGGGCCGAACCTGTTCGACAACGGCCCGGGCGCGGTGTTCGTGGACGGCGCGGGCCGGCTGCACCTGACGATCCACCGGATCGGCGGCTCGTGGTACAGCAGCGAGGTGGCCCTCGTCGACGCGCTCGGCTACGGCGACTACGTCTTCACGACGCGCGGGCGGATCGATCAGTTCGATCCGAACACCGTGCTCGGACTGTTCCTGTGGGAATACGGCTCTTGCTACGACCCGGCGTACCTGTGGTGGAACCCGTACAACGAGATCGACGTGGAGTTCAGCCGCTGGGGCGTGGCGGGCGGCCCCGATGCGCAGTTCGTGGCGCAGCCGTACGACTGGGGCGGCAACCGCCACCAGTTCAGCGTCACGTTCACGGCCAACGAAGTCACGTCGCACGCGTTCCGCTGGCGGCCCGACGGCGTGGACTTCCGCAGCTGGCGCGGCGGACCCACGAACGAGTCGCCGGGCACCACGATCAACGCCTGGACCTACACGGGGCCGCACATTCCGCGGCCCGACCAGCCGCGCGTGCACCTGAACCTGTGGCAGTGCTGCGGCACGCCCACGGTGACGCAGGAAGCGATCCTCGACGCGTTCACGTTCGTGCCGTGGTCGCCGGGCCAGGTGGACGCGCCGGCGCCGGTGCACGCGGCGTCGCGCGTGCTGCTGGAACTGGCGGGCCGCAATCCGTCGCTCGCGGGCGCGTCGTTCGCGTGCACGTTGCCGCGCGCGGGTACGGCACGCGTGCGCGTGATGGACGTGACGGGCCGCGCGGTGCGCACGCTGCACGACGGCGCGCTGGCGGCGGGCCGGCACGTGCTGGCGTGGGACGGGCGCGACGATGCGGGGGCGCGCGTGGCGCCGGGCGTGTACCTGTGCGCGGCCGAAGCGGGCGGCGATCACGCGGCCACGCGGGTGGTGGTGCTGCGATGACCTGGCGCGCGGCCGCGAGCGTGCTGGGCGCGCTGGCGCTGGTGGCGGTGCTGTCGGGCGGCGCGCGCGCCGGGGACGACGCGCGCACGCACGGCGCGAAGGGCGCGGCGGTCGCGGCGGCCACGCGGCTGCGCGTGCGCCGGCTGGCGCTGCCGGTGGACGGCATCGCGTACGGGCCGCATCGCGACGGACAGCACCCGCACGGACCCGGTCCGAGCCGCGCGCAGCTCGCGGAAGATCTCGCCATCATCGCGAAGCACTGGCGCGTGGTGCGCATCTACGGCGGCTCGGAGTTCGCCGACACGATGCTGCAGGTGATCCGGGACCGGAAGCTGCCGCTGCAGGTGGTGCTGGGCGTGGCGCTGGGCGGTGACGGGGACCGCGCCGAGATCGACGCGGGCGTGCGGCTGGCGAACGCGTATCCGCGCATCGTGCGCGCGCTGATCGTGGGCAACGAGACGCAGGTGTTCTGGTCGGCGGGCAAGCTGCCGGTGGAGCGGCTGCTCGCGGCGGTGCGCGAGGTGCGCGCGCACACGCGCGTGCCGGTGACCACGTCGGACGACTACAACTTCTGGAACAAGCCCGAGAGCCGTGGGGTGGCGGCCGAGGTGGACTTCGTGATGGTGCATCTGCACCCGCTGTGGAACGGCGCGCAGCCCGACTCGGCGGTGGCGTGGGTGGACACGCAGTACGAGGCGATCCGCGCGATGCATCCCGATCGCACGGTGGTCGTGGGCGAAACGGGCTGGGCCACGCAGCGCAACGACCAGGGCGACCAGGGCAAGCTGATGAAGGGCGAGGTGAGCGAGGCGGCGCAGGCGCGCGTGGTGCCGGCGCTGATCGCGTGGGCGCGCGCGCGGCGCGTGCCGTCGTTCGTGTTCGAGGTGTTCGACGAGAACTGGAAGGGCAGCAACGACCCGGCCGAAGTGGAGAAGCACTGGGGGCTCTATCGCGCGGACCGCAGCCCCAAGCCGGTGGTGCGGGAGCTGAGATGAGCCTGGCGGACCTGACGCGCGCCGCCACGCCGGGCGACGGACCGTTCGTGGACATCGAGGGCGACGCGTACCTGCGCATCGCGGCGTTCGACCGCATGCCGCCGTTCCTGATGAGCCTGCCGAGCGACACGGACCTGTGGTCGTTCGTGAGCAGTGCGGGCGGGCTCACCGCCGGCCGCGTGTCGCCGGACCAGGCGCTGTTCCCGTACGTGACGGTCGACCTGCTGCACGACGCGCACCACGCGAGCGGGCCGTTCACCGAGCTGCGCGTGGAGCGCGGCGGCGAGGCGGCGCACTGGCGGCCGTTCGACGCGCCGGGCGAGGCGCCGGCGGGCATCGAGCGGAACCTGTACAAGAACACGACCGGCGACCGGTTGATCTTCGAGGAAGTGCACCACGCGCTGGGGCTGGCGTTCCGCGCGCGCTGGGGCGCATGCGGCGCGTTCGGCCACGTGCGCACGGTGACGGTGGTGAACCTGGCCGACACGCCGGTGCGCGTGCACGTGCTGGACGGCTTCCGCCACGTGCTGCCGGCAGGCGCGCCGCTGGCGCTCTACCAGCACTCGAGCTCGCTGGTGGACGCCTACAAGCGCACCGAGTGCGACGCGGCGACGGGGCTGGGGATCTTCGCGCTCACGAGCCGCATCACCGACCGCGCCGAGCCGGGCGAGATGCTGCGCGCGAACGTGGCGTGGGTGTGCGGCCTGCCGCAGCCGGTGATCGCGCTGTCGCTGGACGCGATCGCGGCGTTCCGCCGCGGCGAGCCGCCCGCGGCCGAAACGCTCACCACGGGACGGCGGGGGCACTACCTCGCGGCGGCCACGCTGGACCTGGCGCCGCGCACGAGCGCGCGATGGCACCTTGTGGCCGACGCGGCGCGCAGCCAGGCGCAGGTGGCGGCTCTGCGCGCTCGGCTGCGCGCGCCGGCCACGCTGGCGGAGGACATCGAGGCGGAGCTGCGCGGCGCGCACCAGCGCCTGCGCGCGCTCGTGGCGAGCGCCGACGGCGTGCAGCGCACGGGCGCGCCGGTGACGGCGGCGCACCACTTCGCGAACGTGCTGTTCAACGTGATGCGCGGCGGCGTGTGCGCGCGGCACCACGACGTGCCGGGCGCCGGCTTCGCGGCGTTCGTGGCGGCGCGCGACGCTCGCGTGGCGGCGAAGCACGCGGCGTGGCTCGCGACGCTGCCCGAGTGGATCGAGGTGGGCGCGCTCGGGGCGGCCGCGGCGGCGCGCGACGACGCGTCACTGGAGCGGCTGGCGATGGAGTACCTGCCGATCCACTTCGGCCGCCGGCACGGCGACCCGAGCCGGCCGTGGAACCGTTTCGCGATCCACGTGCAGCACGCCGACGGCACGCAGCGGCTGGCGTACGAGGGCAACTGGCGCGACATCTTCCAGAACTGGGAGGCGCTCGCGGTGAGCTTTCCCGCGTTCCTGCCCAGCCTGATCGCGAAGTTCGTGAACGCGTCGACGGTGGACGGTTTCAACCCGTACCGGCTGACGCAGGACGGGATCGAGTGGGAAGTGGAAGAACCCGGCTCGCCGTGGAGCAACATCGGCTACTGGGGCGACCACCAGGTCGTGTACCTGCTGCGCTTCCTGGAAGCGCTGCAGCGTCACCAGCCGGGCGCGCTCGACGCGCTGCTGGCGCGGCCGGTGTTCGCGTACGCGGACGTGCCGTACCGGCTGGCGCCGTTCGCGCGGCTGCTGGCCGATCCGCGCGCGACCATCGCCTACGACCACGACGCGGCGGCGCGCATCGCGGCGCGCGTGCACGCGATCGGGCGCGACGGCGTGCTGTGCGCGGGCGCCGACGGCACGACGCGGCACGTGACGCTGCTCGAGAAGCTGCTCGTGCCGGTGCTGAGCAAGCTCTCGAACTTCGTTCCGGGCGCAGGCATCTGGATGAACACGCAGCGCCCCGAGTGGAACGACGCGAACAACGCGCTCGTGGGCCACGGCGTGTCGGTGGTGACGCTGGCGCAGCTGCGCCGGCACCTGGCGTTCCTGCGCACGCTGCTGGCGTCCCGGCGCGGCGAGCGCGTGGCGCTGTCGGCCGAGGTGGGCGAGTGGCTGCGCGGCGTGAGCGTGGCGCTGCAGTCGCACGCGCCGGTCGCGGCCGACGCCGCCGCCGACGGTGCGCGCATGGCGCTGTTCACCGCGCTCGGGGAGGCGTTCTCGCGCTACCGCGAGCGCGTGTACGCGCAGGGTCTCTCGGCCCCGTCGCCGCTGGCGATGGCCGACGTGCTGGCGCTGATCGACGCGGCGCTCGCGCACGCCGACCTCGCGCTGGACGCGAACGTGCGCGCGGATGCGCTCGTGCACGCGTACAACCTGCTCGAGATCACGCCCGACCGCAGCGCGCTGCGCGTGCACCGGCTGCAGGAGATGCTCGAGGGCCAGGTGGCGGCGCTCGGTTCGGGGCGCGTGGCGCCCGCGCAGGCGGTGCAACTGCTGGACGCGCTGTTCGCGAGCCGCCTGTACCGGGCCGACCAGCAGAGTTTCGTGCTGTACCCCGAGCGCGACCTGCCGGCGTTCCTCGAGAAGAACGTGATCCCCGAGCGGCACGTGGCCGCGATCGGGCTGTTCGCCGACCTGCTGGCGGTGGAGGACGCGCGCCTGGTCGTGCGCGACGTGGACGGCGCGGTGCGCTTCCACCCCGACTTCCGCCACGCGGGCGACGTGGCCGCGGCGCTGGACGCGCTGGCGGCGCACGAAGCGTGGCGCGAGGCGGTGACGCGCGACCGCGCGGCCGTGCTCGCGGCGTTCGAGGACGTGTTCCACCATCACGCGTTCACCGGCCGCTCGGGCACGATGTACGGCTACGAGGGCATCGGCAGCGTGTACTGGCACATGGTGGCGAAGCTGCTGCTGGCCGTGCAGGAGATGCACGCGCGGGCGCTCCGCTAAGGCGCGGCGCCCGAGGTGGTGCAGGCGCTGGCGCGGCACTACCGGCGCGTGCGCGCCGGGCTCGGGTTCGCGAAGACGCCCGAGGCGTACGGTGCGTTCCCGACGGATCCCTATTCGCACACGCCGCGCCACGCCGGCGCGCAGCAGCCGGGCATGACGGGGCAGGTGAAGGAAGAGATCCTCACGCGCTTCGGCGAGCTGGGCGTGGAGGTGGACGCCGGCCGTGTGTCGTTCCGCCCGCGACTGCTGGAGTCCCACGAGTTCGCGGCGATGCCGGCAGTGTTCGAGCACTTCGACCGCCAGGGTCGCGCGGCCACGCTCGCCATGCCCGCGAACGGTCTCGCGTTCACGCTGGCCGGGACGCCGATCGTGTACGAGCGGGCCGAGTCGCCGTGGATCGTGGTGACCACCACCGACGGCGCGACGCACCGCGTGAACGGCGACACGCTCGACGAGACCTGGAGCCACGCGCTCCTTTCCCGGGGCGGCACGATCGCCCGCGTCGACGTGGGCGTGGACGCGCGGGCACTCGTCGCGGAGTAGCGCGCCGAGCATCCGGCCGCCCACGCCGGCGTCGCGCGACCGTCGCTTGCGGACGAGCAGCCCCGGTCCCGAGCCTTCCGGTCGCCCGTGGCCACCCGGCGGGGCACGGCCGCCCGGCGCAAAGCGACGCGCCGCGCTCCCCGAAGGAAGCGCGGCGCGCGTGTTCCGCCCCGCGAGGTGAGCCGGGATCAGTGCATCAGCACCAGGCTGCGCGCCGCCTGCACTCCGTCGGCCCGCAGCACCACGCGATACATGCCGTTCGCCGCCGCCACGCCCTTCGACGTGCGGCCGTCCCACGACAGCGTGTGCGGACCCGCGGCGAGCGTGCCCTGGTGCAGCGAGGCCACGAGTCGACCCGCAACGTCCAGCACCTGCACGCTGGCGTCGCCTTCACGCGGCAGCGTGAAGTCCACGCGAGTCGCCCCGCGCGTCGGGTTCGGCACCGGCGCGCTCAGCTGCAGCGACGACGCGAGCGGAGCGCCCGCGGCGTTCATGGCGTGCAGGTTCACGTCGTCCACGAACACCGCGCCACCCTGCAGCGTGGGCGAGATGAACAGGATGTACGCCTGCACGGAGGCCGTACCGGCCGGCGCCACGGCCTGCACGCTCTTGCGCACGTACGTGCCGAGCGGCGCCGTGTTGTCGGTCAGCGTCACGTCGTTGCCACCGAGCTCGACGTTCGCCGCGCTGCGGAACGAGATGCGACCCAGCACGAAGTTGTCGTTCGTGAGGTTGATCGGCGACTCCTGGCAGGTGTTGCGCACCGCGGCCGAGAGCTCGTACGTCGTGCCGGCCGTGGCGGGCACGGTCTGGTACATGCCCGACGGGGAGTCCACCACGAACGTGCTGAACATCTTGGCGGCGCCGGGAGCGCTGGCCACGGTGAAGTTGCGCGTGTCGGCGTACACGTTGCCGAACGTGGTCCAGCCCGTCAGGCCGGTGCTGAAGCTGGGGTTCGTGAGCGCGTTCGGGATGTTGGTGGGCGGATCCGCCGTCAGCGACAGGTCGTCCACGAACACCGAGCCGGCGTCGCAGCCCGGCTGCAGGAACAGGATCAGCGCTTCCACGCGGCGCGCCGTGCTGGGGACCGGGGCGTCGATGCTGAACGGCACCCACTGGTTCTGCGGCGTGAGCCCGCTGCCGAGCACGTATTCGTTCGACGAGATCTCGGCGCCGCCGGTGAGCGCGTTGAAGAACACCAGCTTCGCGATCAGGCGGTTCTTGTTGCACACGTCGGTGCCCAGCATGGGATCCGTGCTGGAGACGAACGAGTAGCCCGAGAACGTGTACACGCGGCCGGCGACCGGGTTCGTGAACGCCTGGCCGAAGCCGCCCACGTTGAAGACGGGCGAGCCGGGGCAGCCGGTGAAGCCGCCGTACACCTTGGCGGCCGCCGTGCCGGTGAGGGCGATGTTGTCCGTGGCGGGTGTGGACAGCTGCACGCCGCTGCCGAACGTGAAGTAGCCGGTGTACGAGCCGCCACCGACGTCGAAGCCGGGATTGGCCAGCAGGTTCGGCGACGCGTGCACCGTCGCCGCCGCGGCCGTCAGGCCCAGGCACAGCAGGGCGAGGGCCGGGAGTGAGCGCTTCACGGGATTCCTCCTGGACGAGGCGCGGAGCCTTCCGTCCTCGAGTGTCGGGGCCGCGCGACTCGCGGCGCGCCCGGGGAGCCAACTCCCGGCACGCGCCGCGTCGCGCGGTGAATGGTGCGGCCGTCCGCGAGTGCGATCAGCGGTAGAGCGACTTGATGCGGCCCCACGAGGTCTCGTGCGTCGGCACCACGCCCTGGCGCTGCAGCACGACGTCGTCGAGCTGAGCGGCGCCGCCGTCGAAGGCCGGCTGCAGGTACAGGATGAACGCCCACACGGTGGTCGTGGTCGGCGGCGCGACGAGCGTCACCGGCGCGTTGTTGTGCCACACGTCGGTGGCGAACGTGCCGTCGAGGATCGTGCTCTCGGCCGAGGCGATGTCGTCCACGCCGTTCGCGCGGAAGATCAGCTTCTGGACCACCCAGTTGCCCGTGCCGCCGGTCGGGATGCCGCTGCCCGTCATGGCGTCACCGCTCCAGTGGCGCGACTTGCACGACAGCTGCCACGTTTCGCCGGGCGACGCGGGGTAGCTCTGGAAGAAGCCGCTCACCGAGAAGCCGCCGCTGAACGTTCCGAACATCTTCACGAGCTGGTTGCCGCCGGCCGGGACGAGCGCCGGGGGAGCCGCCGGCTCCAGGAACACGTTGCCGAACGCCGTCCACGCGTTGCCGGCGCCGTAGACTTCGGCGGCGATCGGCGGCGCTTCGAAGCCGGGGTTCGTGAGCACGTTCTGCGCGTACGCCGACACCGCCGTCATGCCGACGAGCGCGCCGACGCACAGGATGCGGTACACCTGGGTCTTGAGGGACATCACATGCCTCCTTCGATGGGGACCGCTGCAAGGATGGGAGAACCGGTGGAGCCACGAGCGTCGAAACCACTGCTGTTGCCCGAATCCATGGGGCGCTGGTCGCTTCCACGTCGCGCGTGCGAGTCCGATCACGGCCGACCAACGCGCGCGGTGTGGGACCGCGACCCGGTCCCACGGTGCGGAGGCCAGTCCGAACGGCTTCCGCCTTGACACGTCTGAAACGAGGTTACACAATGTTCGCCAGCCGAACAAAGTGTTTTTTCGAGGAGGGATCCGCGTGTCGGAACCGCGTCGGACGGCGTCGGACAACCTGTTGCTCGAGGTGAGGGGGCTGTCCAAGACCTACGCCTCGGGGGGCCTGTTTTCGGCCGGCCGCCGGGTGCAGGCCGTGCAGGACGTCAGCTTCGGCGTGGCCCGCGGCGAGGCCGTGGCGCTCGTGGGCGAGTCGGGTTCGGGCAAGAGCACGATCGCCAAGCTGCTGATGCGCCTGGAGCCCGCCACGGCGGGCGAGATCCTGCTGGACGGCGAGTCCGTGCTGACCCGCGAGCCGCACCGGGCGTCGCGCGGCTACCGGCGGCGCGTCCAGATGGTGTTCCAGGACCCGTTCGGCTCGTTGAACCCGGCGCACGACGTGGCGCACCACCTGACGCGGCCACTCCTGCGCCTGCACGGGCTGAACCCGGCCCACGAGGTGGCGCACCACCTGGACCGCACGATCGTCAACCTGGCGCCGGCGGCGGCCGCCGGCGGATCCACGCACGAGCGCGTGCTGCAGCTGCTTCGCACGGTGGGGCTCGAACCGGCCGAGGAGTTCGTGCACCGGCACCCGTACGAGCTGTCGGGAGGGCAGCGCCAGCGCGTGGCGATCGCGCGCGCCCTCGCGGCCGAGCCCGACCTGCTGGTAGCCGACGAGCCCACGTCCATGCTCGACGTGTCGATCCGCATGGGCATCCTGAAACTGCTGATCCAGCTCAAGCGCGATCGCGGCGTGGCGATCCTGCTCATCACGCACGACCTGGCCTCGGCGCGCTTCCTCGCGGACCGGATCGTGGTGCTGCGCGGCGGACGCGTGGTCGAGATGGGCACGAGCGCGCAGGTGGTGGACGCGCCGCAGCACGAGTACACACGCGCGCTGCTCGCGGCCATCGCCGACGACGCGCCGGTGGGAGGGGCGGCCTCGTGAGCGAACGCGAACGCTTCCCCGACGGGTTCTACTGGGGCGCCGCGACGTCGGCGCAGCAGATCGAGGGCGCCACGCGCGAGGACGGCCGCGGCGAGTCCGTGTGGGACCGCTTCGCGGCCACGCCCGGGCGCGTGGAGGACGGCTCCGACCCGACCGTGGCGTGCGACCACTACCACCGCTGGCGCGAGGACGTTGCGCGCATGCGCGACATGGGGCTCACCGCGTACCGCTTCTCGGTGGCGTGGCCGCGCGTGCTGCCCGCGGGGCGCGGCCGCGTGGAGCCGCGCGGGCTCGCGTTCTACGACGCGCTGGTCGACGCGCTGCTCGCGGCGGGCATCACGCCGTTCGTGACGCTGAACCACTGGGACACGCCGCAGGTGCTGCAGGAAGCCGGCGGCTGGGGCGTGCGCGACACCGTGGACGCGTTCGTGGACTACGCGGAGGTCGTCACGCGCAGGCTCGGCGACCGCGTGCGCCACTGGATCACGCACAACGAACCGTGGTGCCAGTCGGTGCTCGGGCACCTCGAGGGTCACCACGCGCCGGGGCATCGCGACGCGGCCGAGTCGCTGCGTGTGGCGCACCACCTGATGCTGTCGCACGGCCGCGCCGTGGGCGTGATCCGGCGGCACGCGCCGGGCGCGAAGGTGGGGCTCACGAACATCCTCACCGCCGTGCAGCCGGCCAGCGACGCGCCGGCCGACATCGACGCGGCGCGTGCCTACGACGGGTTCTTCAACCGCTGGTACCTGGACCCGCTCTACCGCGGCGCCTATCCGGCCGACGCGATCGCGGATCGCGTCCGCTGGGGCCAGCTCGCTTCGAGCGAGCTGCCGTTCGTGCAGGATGGCGACCTCGCCACGATCGCCACGCCCACCGACTTCCTCGGCGTGAACTACTACAGCCGCGCCGTGATGCAGCAGGGTCCCGACGGCCGCCCCGCGGGGGTGCGGATGGCGCCGCCCGAGGAGCTCACCGAGATGGGCTGGGAGGTGTATCCGCAGGGCCTGCACGACGTGCTCGTGCGCCTGCACCGCGACTACGCGCCGCGCGAGATCCACGTCACCGAGAACGGCGCGGCGTTCCTCGACCGCGTGGAATGCACCGGCCGCGTGGCCGACGGCCGCCGCGTGGAGTACCTGCGCGACCACCTGGCCGCCGCGCGCCGGGCCATCGCCGACGGCGTGCCGCTGCAGGGCTACTTCGCGTGGTCGCTGCTCGACAACTGGGAGTGGGGGCAGGGCTACCGCCCGCGGTTCGGCCTCTTCCGCGTGGACTACGCCACGCAGCGCCGCACGCCCAAGGACAGTGCCTACTTCTATCGCGCCGTCGTCACCGCACACGCGGTGCCGGACGGCGTGGAGCGTCTTACCCCGGGAGGTCCCGCGTGAACGCGTACCGACAGGTCTCGAACGGGGCTCGCCTCGTCGCCTGTGTCCTTCTGCTGGCCGTGGCGTCCGCCGCGCCCCACGTGGCCCGCGCCGACGCCTCGGCGTCGGGCGTGGAGCCCGTGCGCGTGGTGAACGACGCGTCCGGCTCTCGCCTGCAGGTGGGCGGGCGCGACTTCTTCATCCACGGCATGAACTGGGACTACATCCCGATCGGCCAGAACTACGCGTTCGACCTGTGGAGCCAGCCCGACGACGTGATCGTGGCGGCGCTCGAGCGTGAGATGGGCCTGATGCATGCCGCGGGCGTCAACGCGATCCGCATCTACACCGGCATGCCGCCGCGGTGGGTGAAGTACATCCACGAGCGCTGGGGGATCTGGGTGATGCTGAACCATCCGTGCGGCCGCTACGGCTTCACGGTGGGCGGCGTGTGGCACCCCTCGGTGGACTACTCCGATCCGAAGATGCGCGAAGCGATCAAGCAGGACGTGCTCGCCTCGTTCGCGAAGTACAAGGGCACACCCGGCGTGCTGTTGTGGCTGCTCGGCAACGAGAACAACTACGGGCTGTCGTGGAGCTCGTTCGAGATCGAGGCGCTCCCGAAGGGCGAGCGCGACGCCGCGCGCGCGCGCGTCATGTACTCGCTGCTCGGCGAGATCCTCACCGCGCAGAAGGCGGCCGACGCGGACCACCCGGTGGCGATCGCGAACGGCGACGTGCAGTACGTGGACCTGATCGCGCAGGAGTGCCGCGGGCTCGACATCTTCGGCACGAACGTCTACCGCGGCGTCTCGGTGGGCGACCTGTTCCAGGTGGTCAAGGACAAGCTCGGAACGCCCGTGATGTTCACCGAGTTCGGCTGCGACGCGTTCGACGCGAAGCAGAATCGCGAAGACCAGGAGATGCAGGCGCGCTACCTGATCGGGCAGTGGAAGGAGCTCTACGAGCAGAGCGCGGGCAAGGGCCGGGTCGGCAATGCGATCGGCGGGTTCGTGTTCCAGTGGAGCGACGGCTGGTGGAAGTACGGGCAGGACAGCCGCCTCGACGTGCACGACACGCACGCCTCGTGGCCCGACGGCGGGTTCAAGGAGGACTTCGTCGAGGGCGACAACAACATGAACGAGGAGTGGTGGGGCGTCTGCGCCAAGGGCCGCCCCGACGGGCGCAACCTCTACGAGCTCTACCCGCGCGCCGCGTACTACGCGCTGCAGCGGGCGTGGACGCTCGACGCGTACGCGCCGACCACGGACCTGGCCGCCATCGGAGCGCACTTCGCCACGGTCGACGCGGTGGACGCGGGGCTGCGCGCGCGCGGCGACAAGGCGAACGAGCTCGGGGCGCTCGCCGGGAAGGCGCGCATCAGCGGCGTGCGGATGGACTTCCAGACCATCAGCACGGGCGGCGAGCGCACCACCACGCCGCCGGCCTCGGCGCCGCAGGTGGATTTCCCGGCGTTCCGCGGCTACGACAAGATGCAGTCGTTCTACACCGACTTCGAAGCGCACCCGAACGACAACGTCACCGGCAACCTGTCCCTGAACATCCTCGGCCACGTGCCGGCGAACCCGATCGACGAGATCTTCTACGAGAAGCGCGGCCGTACGCGTGCCATCTGGGCCGACGGCAAGTCGTCGCCGATCGACGGCACCGAGCGCGTGAAGGTGTACCGCGCGTCGGTGTCGTGGGACGACCGCCTGTTCCAGCTGGACGGCTTCTACCGCAGCGGCCACTACCACTGGGGGTACGAGGGCGACCTGTTCGGGCTGTACCGCGAGGCGAACTACGGCCAGAACATCGACATCTACGACGCGGACGCGCCCGTGGGCTTCGAGATGGCCGGCAAGCGCCAGTTCAACGGTCTGAAGCTGGCGTACGGCCAGGAACTGTGGTGGGGCGCGAACCCGGCCGTGCTGCTGAAGTACCGGCGTGCGTTCTCGGGCGTCACGTACACGGGCGTCGTGCAGAAGGACGTCTCGTCGCAGACGAACGTGTCGAGCTCCACGGCGATTCCGTCGCCGCGCACCGCCAAGGCCACGCTCGCGCTGGAGCACGCGCGCGGGCCGTTCGGTCTCACGGTGGGCGGCATCTGGTCGGGCGGCAACAAGGCCGGCCGCACGTTCTACATGGTCGAGCGCACGTCCGACACCACGTATCGGGTGCTGCAGGACGAGGTGTTCGACAGCGACGCGTTCGGCATGCGCGCCAAGCTCACGTACCAGAAGGGACGGCTGTTCTGGTACGGGCAGGCCGCGCGCATGGGCCTGGTCGCCGACGGCGGCCCGACGGCCGTGCTCACGTTCACGAACTGGTCGCTCAAGGACGGCGGCAGCGGCAACCAGACGAACTTCATGAGCGGCCTGCTCTACAACATGGGCACGTGGCAGATCGGTCCGAACTTCCTGTGGCAGAAGCCCATCGTGGGCCCGATCCCCGCGGACGCGCCGTCGCCGGCGATCCCGCGCAACGTCATCGACGATCCGTTCGCCGTGCGTTCGAATCGCGAGATGGTGGGCGCGGAGCTGCTGCTGAGCTACGACCCCACGCCGGCCACGTTCATGTGGGCGTGGGACAACGACATGCGTGAGGACGCGCGGTTCGCGGCCAGCCTCGATCTCGTGTACCGCCACCTGCCGACCACGCAGGACGCGGCGCTCGGCGTGTTCGTGTATGCCGGCCAGACGTTCGTGGGCGCGTTCCCCGGCGCGGCGCCGGCGCACGACCTGTGGGAGCTGCGCGGCCGCGTGGTGTCGGCGGTGGGCTCGCGGCAGCGGCTCGTGGGTACGATGTTCGTGGGCGACGGCGAGCCCACCGGCAACGACACGCGCGTGGTGCACCGCTGGGGCGCCGACGCGCGGCTGGCGATGCCGTCGTGGGCCGTGAGCGGCGCGGCGCACTTCAACGACTGGGGTCCGTACGACTACCACAGGGACTTCAACCTCACGTACCCGCAGCAGTACATGGGCGACCTGTCGTACACGCTCGGCACGCCGCGCTGGTGGACGTCGAACCCGCAGACGTGCGTGGGCGTGCGCGGCATCTACCGCACGCTCGACCAGTACTCGCCGCGCTACGCGCCCGCCGCCAACAGCAAGGCGCGCGGCAACGAGTGGGAGTTCCGCACCTACTTGACGTTCGCGCTGTAGGCGAAGTCGCGACGAGCGCCGCTCCGTCCACGCGACGGGGCGGCGCTTCGTCGTGCGGGGGTGGGTCGAGCGAAGGGTGGAGCGGTACCGCGCGCGGCGTCAGGCGGGCCGCGTCACCGGGCACGCCGCCCAGTGCCCGGGCGCGACCTCGATCAGCGCGGGCTGCTCGCGTCGGCACGTGTCCACGGCCAGCGGGCAGCGCGGATGGAAGCGGCAGCCGGGCGGTGGGGTGCGCAGGCTGGGCGGCGAGCCGGGGATGCTCACCAGTTCCGCGCTGCCGCCGTGCACGCGCGGGAACGCGCGCAGCAGGCCCTGCGTGTACGGGTGCCTCGGCGCGTGCGTGAGCGCGGCCGCCGGGCCGATTTCCACCAGGCGCGCGGCGTAGAACACCGCGACGCGGTCGCTGAACTGCAGCATGCGCGCGAGGTCGTGCGTGATGAACATCACGGCGAACCCGAGCGTCTTCTGCAGGCCGCGGATCTGCTCGAGGATCTCCTTCTCCACGATCACGTCGAGCGCGGTGGTGGGTTCGTCCAGGATCACGAGCGCGGGCTCCAGTGCGAGCGCGAGCGCGATGCCCACGCGCTGCCGCATGCCGCCCGACAGCTGGTGCGCGTAGGCGTCGAGCCGGTCGGGGGCGATGCCCACGCGCGTCAGCAGCTCGCCGGCGTGCCGGCGCGCCTCGTCGGGCGTCTTGCGCGTGTGCACGCGGATCGTGTCGATCAGCTGTTCGCCCACGGTGGTGACGGGGTTCAGCGCGTCCATCGCGCTCTGGAACACCATCGAGATGCGCTTCCAGCGCACCTGCTGCAGCTCGTCCTCGGTCAGGTCGAGGAGGTCGCGGCCCTCGAACATCACGCGGCCGCGGCTGATCACCGCCGGAGGCGGGAGCGTGCGCAGCAGCGCCTGCGCGAGCGTGGACTTGCCGCTGCCCGACTCGCCGGCGATACCGAGCACCTCTCCGGGCGCCACGTCGAGCGACAGCGCGTCCACGGCGCGCACGGGCCCGGCGTCGGTGACGTAGTCCACGCACAGGTCGCGAATCGAGAGCAGCGGCTCGCTCATGGCTCCCTCACCACCGGCGTCGAGCGCGACGTCGACCGGCCGCGCCGCGCCAGGTGCGCGCGCCACGCCCGCTCCATCTGCAGGCGCGGGTTCGTGATCTCGTCGAAGCCCGAGTTCAGCATCGTGAGCGCGAAGCCGACGAGCGCCACGCAGAGCCCCACGGGCACGAACGTCCACCATGCGCCCGTCAGCAGCGCGGAGTCGTTCTGCGCCCAGTACAGCATCGTGCCCCACGTGACGCGAGACACGTCGCCGAGGCCCAGGAACTCGAGGCCCACCTGCGCGCCGATCGCGTACACCGTGCTGCCCACGGCCTGCGCCACCAGGATCGACAGCATGTTCGGCAGGATCTCCACCGCCAAGATGCGCGCGTCGGACTCGCCCGCGACGATGGCCGCGGACACGAAGTCGCGCCGGCGCAGCGCCAGGGTCTGCGAACGCAGCACGCGCGCGTTCCACGCCCAGCCGGTGACGATCAGCACGAGGGCCACGGTGGCCGGGCCCGCCGGCAGGTAGGCGGCGATCACGATGGCCAGCGGCATGCCGGGAATGACCAGGAACACGTTCGACAGCACCGACAGCAGCCCGTCGATGCGGCCGCCGAAGTAGCCCGCCGGCACGCCGATCAGCGCGCCCAGCAGCACCACCGCCAGGCCCACGACCGCGCCCAGCGCCAGCGTCACGCGCGCGCCGGCCACGAGCTGCGTGAGCACGTCCTGGCCCTGGCCGTTCGTGCCCAGCAGGTGTGCCCACGACGGCGGCTGCAGCGGGATGCCCACGAGCGCCGACGGATCGCCCACGCACCACGGGCCGATCACCGCGACCAGCGCGAACGCGGCCAGGATCGCCGCGCCCACGAGCGCCTTGCGGTCGCGGCGGATCGCCCGCGCCCACGCGCCGAGTCCGCTGGTGCCGTTCGCGTCGCTCACGACACCGAGTCCCGCGTGCGGGCGTCCAGCCACAGGATCGCCAGGTCCACGAGCCAGTTCGCGCCGAGCACCGCCAGCGTGATGAACAGGAAGATGCCCTGCATGAGCGGGTAGTCCTGGTTGCGCACGGCCTGCACGAGCAGGTAGCCCTGCCCGGGGTAGCTGAACACGATCTCGGTCAGCAGCGAGCCGCCGAGCACGAAGCCCAACGCCATGCCGAAGCCGGTCACGCTGGGCAGCAGCGCGTTGCGCGCCGCGTAGCGAAGCACCACGCGTGCGGGCGGCAGACCCTTCGCGCGCGCCAGGTTCACGTAGTCGGCGCCGAGCACGGAGATCATCGTGTTGCGCATGGCCAGCAGCCAGCCGCCGAGCGTGGCCAGCACGATGGTGCCGATCGGCAACGCGGCGTGGCGCAGCACGTCGAGCACGAACGTCGCCGTCCAAGCGGGCGTGAGGTCGTCGGCGTAGGCGTGGCCGAGCGGGAACCACTGGAACGTGAAGCCCAGCAGGTACAGCGCCGCCATCGCCAGCCAGAAGTACGGGAACGAGCCCAGGAACACGAGCACCGACGGCAGCCACGTGTCGGCCCAGCCGCGGCGCCACCACGCGGCCGCCACGCCGAGCAGCGTGCCGATCGCGAAGCTCAGGATCACCGCCGTGCCGGCCAGGAACACCGTCCAGCCGAGCCCGGTCTTGATCACGTCCACCACGGGCGAAGGGAAGTAGGCGATCGACATGCCGAGGTCGCCGCGCAGCACGTGCGAGAGGTACGTGACGTACTGCTTCCACAGCGGCTCGGCGGTGAGCCCGAACGTGGCACGCAGCGCGTCGATCGCTTCGGGCGCGAGCTTGCCCTTGAAGCGGGCGAACAGCGCGGTCGCCGGATCGCCGGGCATCAGGCGCGGCAGCACGAAGTTCAGCGTGACCGCGACCCACGCCGCCACGAGGTAGAAGCCCAGGCGCCTCAGCAGGTAGCGCATGGCGTCACCGTGGCCGGAGCGAGGTGAGCACGAGCAGGATCTCGCCTCGCTCCATCTTGTTGGGGGACGCGTCGGCGTAGGGATCCGACGCGGTGGGGAAGCCCGTGAAGCGGCGCGTGTTGAACTCCGCCCACGAGGGGTTCGGGTACAGCGGGATCGCCGGCGCCTCGGCGGCGAAGATGCGCTGCAGCTCCACGCCGAGCCGGCGCTGCTCGACCGGGTCGGACGCCGCCTCGAATCGCGACAGCGCCGCGTCGGCCGAGGGGCTCGCGTAGCGGTGCCAGTTGCCCGCCGACACCTGCCCGAGCGGCTTCACCGTGGTGGACGACATGAGCCAGCGGTACAGGTGGTACGGCGACGGCCCTTCGATGCACCAGCCCAGCGACAGGTCGAAGTCGCCCTCCTGCAGCTTCTGGAACCACGCACCGAAGTCGTACGTGCGCACGGTGGCGTCGATGCCCACGTCGTGCAGGTTGCGCGCGAGGATCTGCGAGGCGCGCACCCAGTCCGACCAGCCCGAAACGCACAGCACCTCGTAGCGCAGCGGCTTGCCGCCGGGCCCGCGCCGGATGCCGTCCTCGCCGCGCGCGAAGCCGGCCGAGTCGAGCAGCGCGTTCGCGCGCGCCGCGTCGTGGCGCGTCCAGTCGGCGCTCGCGGCCGTGGCCGAATCGCGCCACGCGGCGTACGACTCGCTCATGCCGGTGGCGTCGGCGGGATGCGTGTAGTGGAACGCGGCCACGTCCACCATGAGCGGGCGGTCGATCGCCATGCTGATGGCCTTGCGCACGCGCACGTCGTCGAACGGCGCCCGTTTCGTGTTCGCGTACAGGTAGACGACGCCGGCCGTCAGCGGGAAGTAGTACGCGTGGTGAGCGGGATCGCGGCGCACGTACACGCGGTCGATCGCGGGGATGAAGTTGCCGGCCCACTCGGCCTCGCCGAACACGAGCGCGAGGTTCGCGCGGTCGTTCGACGGGTAGGCCGGAAAGCGCAGGCCCTCGATCATCGGCTTGCCCGGCTGCCAGTAGTGCGGGTTGCGACCCAGCTCGTAGACCTGGTTGCGGAACACGCGCACCTCGGTGAACGGGCCCGTGGCCACCGGGTGCTCGTTGGAATAGGTCACCGGGTCGGCGATGTCCTTCCACGCGTGCTCCGGCACGATCTGCTGTGCGGCGACCTCGTCGAAGCCGGGCACGAACACGCGCTGGAACGCGAACTCCACCGTGCGGGCGTCGAGCGCGCGCACGCCGGCGAGGAATCCCCACACGCCGCGGCGGTCGAGCGCGGGGAAGCGGTGGAGCAGGTCGAACGTGAACGCCACGTCGCGCGCGGAGAACGGCCGGCCGTCGGACCAGCGCACGCTGTCGCGCGTGGTCACGCGCAGCGTGCGGCCACCGTCGCGCCACTCGTAGCCCACGGCGAGCCACGGCACCTGCACCGACTTCACGCCGTTGAACACGAACAGCGGCTCGTAGACGCCGGCGAGCGTGGGCCACCGCGGAGCGGCGGCGGTGCTGAGCGGGTTGAAGTTGCGCACCCACGAGGTGGTCTGTTCCTGCGACACCACCAGCACGCCCGGCGGCATCGGGCGGCGGTCCCCGGCGCACCCGAGCAGCGCCGCCAGCAGCGGCAGCGCGAAGGCGAGCGCGGCGGACCGTCCCCGGATCACGGCAGGGAATACACGCGGACGTAGTCCACGAGCATCGTCTGCGGGAACGTGGTGGTGATGTCCGGCGGGCCCACGTAGTTACCGCCCACGGCCAGGTTCAGGATGATCGTGAACGGATGGTCGAACACCCAGCGCCCGTTCGCGGGCAGGCTCGAGGGCGTGATCGTTTGATACACGACGTCGTCGACCAGGTAACGGATCTCGTTCGTGCGCCACTCGACCGCGAACACGTGGAAGCCGTCGCTGAAGCGTCCGTTCGAGAGCGTGAACGAGCGCGTGAGCGCGCCGGCGCCCGAGTAGCCCGGGCCGTGCAGGCTGCCGTGGACGCGCGCGGGCTCCTGGCCGCGGTACTCCATGATGTCGATCTCGCCGCAGCCCGGCCAGCCGGTGGTGCCGACGTCGGAGCCGAGCAGCCAGAACGCCGGCCACAGGCCGCGTCCGATCGGCAGCTGGATGCGAGCTTCGAAACGGCCCTTCGTCTGGTCGAACAGCCCGCGCGTGTTGATGCGTCCCGAGGTGTACGAGCGGCCCTGGTAGGGCTCCACGCGCGCGGTGATCGCGAGGCGCCCCTGGCCGTCGAGCGACACGTTCGACGGGCGGGAGGTGTCGAACTCGAGCTGCGAGTTGCCCCAGTCGGTGCCGATGTCGTACGTCCACTTGCTGGGATCGGGCGGGGTGCCCGCGGAGCCGCCGAACTCGTCGGACCAGACGAGCGTGCCCGGCCCGCTGCCGGGCCCGCCGCCGGTGGAGCCGTTCGGCGGAGCGGTGGGCGGGAACGCGCCCGGGCTGTCGCAGCCCGACACGCCGAGCACGCCCAGCAGAAGCGCGGCGAGTGCGAGACGGCGGATCATCGTGTCCTCGCGGCGGTGCGCGCGGCGGCCGGCGGGAACAGCCGCGGGTTCGCGAGCGCTTCCTTGAGCACGAGCGTGGCGGCGCCCACGGCCACCGACTGCGGGCCGAGCTGGCTCATGACGATGGACGAGCCCGCGCCGGAACTGACGCGCGTGCGCTGCTGAACGGTTTCGCGCAGCGGCTCCAGGAAGTGGTCGCCCAGCGTGGTGATGCCGCCGCCCACGATGACGAGCCGCGGATTCATCAGGTTGAGCATGCCCGACACGGCGACGCCCAGGTACTGCGCGGCCTCGCGCGTCACGCGCAGCGCCAGCGGGTCGCCCGCGAGCGCGGCCGCCTCGATGCGCGCCATCGTGACTTCGTCCGAAGCGAGCAGGCTGGCCGGGGACTCCTTCACCAGCCCTTTCGCGCGCTGCACCAGCGCGGGTGAGCCCAGGAACAACGCCAGGCAGCCGCGCAGGCCGCAGATGCACGGCTCGCCGTTCGGATCGATGGACAGGTGGCCGATCTCGCCCGCGAAGCCGGTGGAGCCGCGGTAGAGCTCGCCGGCGATGACGTGACCCGAGCCGACACCGGTGCCCACCTTCACGTACGCGAAGTCGTCGATGCCGCGACCGGCGCCCCACCAGTGCTCGGCGAGCGCGCCCAGGTTCGCGTCGTTGTCGACCATCACCGGCACGTCGTAGCGCTGGCCCAGGCTCTCGAGTCCGCTGTGGCCGCCCCAGCGGGGGAGCACCACTTCGGAGAGCGCGAACGGATGCTGCGGGTCGACCGGGCTCGGCACGGCCGCGCCCACGCCGACGAGCCGCCGCGCCCCGGTTCGCCGTGTCTGCAGCGCGGCGTCGCACAGTTCGCCGAGCAGCCGGCGCGTGCCCTCGGGATCGTCACGCACCGGGTGGTGACGATGCTCCCAGTCGAGCACCTTGCCGCGCAGGTCGGTGAGCGCCACCGCCACGTGCGAGGCGCCCATCTCCACCCCCAGGATGCAGCACGCGTCGTCCTGGAAGTGCAGCATGATCGGCCGGCGGCCACCCAGCGATTCGCCGGGACCCGCCTCGGCGATCAGGCCCGTCGGCAGCAGCGTGTCGACCACTTCGGAGACCGTGGAGCGGGAGAGGTCGGCCGAGCGCGCGATCTCGGCGCGCGAGATCTCGCGCGCTTCCCAGATCAGCCGCAGCACCGCGTCCACCAGGGGCCGCGTGCGTGCCGGGTCGCCGTTGTTGCGGCGGCCGAGGCTCCGCGTCTTCGAGATCGCGCCAGATCCGCTCACGTGCTGCTCCGATCGCTCAGCGGTGGAAGTAGACGTTGTCCAGGTACGCCGTGCCGGGGTCGCCCGAGATGATGATCTGCGCGATATGAGCACGGGCGGCGAGCCCTGTGAAGGCGGACAGCGGGATCTCGAGTCGGCTCCAGGTCGTGGGCGTGAACGCCGGCGTGGAAGCGGCGTTGAACGTGAGCTCGTGCTCGGTATCGTCGCCGCCGCTGAACGCCCCGTCGGCGCCGAAGTCCACCAGCTTCACCTTGAACGTGGTGCCGCGCGGCGCCCACACGTCCATGTGGAACGCGGTCATCGACGTGGCGTCGATCATCTGCGACGTGCATTCGATGCCCGCGTACGCGAGCCCGGTGTACTTCTTCACCGCATCCGCGCCGATCGTGACGTCGGTGACGTCGGCCACGTCCCACGTGGTGGACCACGTGTCCACGGTGACGTTGGTGTACGCGCCCGACAGCAGCGAGATCACGTCGGCCGCCGGCAGCGTGGGCCGCGGGGGCGCCGAGGTGGGGGCGCCGTTCGTGCGCAGCGTGAGCGCACCGGTGGCGGGCGTGTCGCCGAGCTTCGCCGTGATCGTGGCGTCGCCGATCGCGAGGATGCGGACGGAACCTTCACCGCCCGCGGCCACGGTGTCGTTGCTCGACACGAACGTGAAGTAGCCGCTCATCGCGTCGATGGTCTGGTCCACGCCGTCCACGGCGAACACCACCTTCGTGCCGGTGGGCTTGAGCGTGGAGCCCACGTCGGGGGCGAGGTTCGCGGTCGGGATCTGCGGGCGCGGGTTCGTGATCGTGAGCAGGTGGTCGAACTTCACGTCGTCGAACCAGATCGTGCTGCCGGCGCCGCTCTCCGGCCCCTCGGCGAAGAAGAACAGCCCCTTCTCGTCGACCAGGCGCGCCGCGAGGGGGATCGGGATCACGACCTTGCTCCACGTCATGCCCACCGGGACGCTTCCCCACTTCGCCTCGAAGCGCGACGTGCCGGTGTTGTCGTTGCCGAGCCCCGCGACGTCCATGGTGATGGGGCGGCTCGCCTTCACCCAGAACGTGAGCGCGTTGTAGGTCGACAGGTCGCGCGCGCGATTGGTGGTGAACGCGCCGCCGGCGTAGCCGCCGGTGGGATCGCTCGGACCGGGCACGGTCACCTTGAGGGACGCGGAGCCCGAGTACTTGACGGTGGTGTCGATCGCCACGGCGTCGAGCTTGGAGCCGAGGAACGCCTGGAAGTCGACGGCGGCACCGAAGCCGTCATCGAAGACCACCGGGTCCTTGAGCGTCGGCGCGACGATCCCGGTGTGCTTGGCGCAGCCCGGGGCGAACAGTGCGACCAGCACGAGCACCGCGAAGAGGTGCTGGAGTCTTCGGGACATCGGGCCCTCCGGGAGGGAATCGTGGGCGGCGGTCCGAGGCCGGCTGGGCCGACGCCAGGCGCCCCAAGGGCCAGAGCAGGAAGGCCGTCGGCGCGCTTTGTTTGACTACCGAACAAACTAGGTGGGCCGGGGACGCGCTGTCAAGCATTCCCTTGTGCACGGAAGATTGTGGACGGCTTCGGGCAATCGCTTGGTGCACTGCGGCGTGGAAGCGTCTCGTGGTCCGCCCGCGCATCGCTGGCCCGGTTCGTCGCCGCCCGGTGCCCACCGCAATCCTCCGCGCGCGAGGGGAGGCCCGGCTCGGGCGGTGTTCGGTCGATCCAAACAATTTCTCCCATGCGAGAACGCCGCCGGCCCATTTCTGCTACGGCATTCTCGTGAGGGGACCCTAGCTTCGCGAGCGACGCGGTGCTCCGGGCCCCGAGCGGAGACGCCGCCGAGGGCGGATGGGCGCCCCGGCCACGGCCGCCGAGCCCACCCGTGCCCCGCGCAGTCCATCGGTCGGCGGTTCCCCCACAGCACCGGCGATCTCCGAAGTCCCCTGAGGAGGAGATCATGCTTCGTTCCATCCGATTCCTGCCCGCGCTCGTGGCCTTCGCGCTCGCGAGCACGGCGTTCGCGCAGGCGCCTGTCGTCACGGATCTCGGGCTGCTGCCCGGCGACACCGACGTCGTGACCGCGACCAACACGCAGCAGGACCACGCCATCGCCCGCGGCGGCGACCAGTTCCTGATGGTGTGGTCGGACTACCGCGGCCAGTCCTCCGGCAGCAGCGCGGCGCAGGGGGGCGCGGACGTGTTCGGCATCCGGCTCGATGCGCAGGGGCAGCCGATCGACGCGGTGCCTTTCCGGATCGCGGGCGGCATGGGCGTGCAGAACCGGCCACTCGTGGCGTGGAACGGCAGCACGTGGCTGGTGCTGTACATCTCGCAGGATCCGGTGGGTGGCTACTACGACCACGTGATGCGCGCCGTGCGCGTGTCCGCCGCCGGCCAGGTGCTGGATGCCACGCCGCTCAGCTTCCCGCCCACCACGTTCACGCCGAACACCGTCGGCTTGCAGCTGGCCGGGCAGAATGGGCAGTGGCTCGTCACGCGCTGCATCTACCACGAGGACGGCTACGGCACGTACCTCGCGGGCCAGCGCATCGACGCGAGCGGCGCACTGCTGGACCCCACGCCGCAGATGATCATGGACTGGGTGTACGGCAGCACCGTGGCGCTGGCTGCGAATGGCGAGTACCTGGTGGCCGGTCCGGACTGGAACGGCGTGGGGCCGCGGGCGCGTCGTGTGGGACAGAACGGCCAGCCGGTGGGCGCCGAGTTCGCGTTGCCGAGCCTGCAACTGGCCACGAACGGCACCGAGTTCTACGTGGTGTGGGTGAAGGACTACGTGAACCTCGTGGGTTCGCGCATGAGTGCCACGGGCGCCCTGGCGACACCGGCGGGCACCACGCTGGTCGCGAACTTCACGCAGTACTCGCAGTCCACGCTCGCGCACGACGGCACGCAGTGGTGGTTCGAGTGGGGCGTGAGCGATCAGCTGCACACGCTGCGCATCAACGCGGCGGGTGCGGTGCTCGATCCGAACGGCGGCCGACTGCTGCCGGTGACCATCGGCGGCAACGTGAACACGGCCTACGCGGTGCAACTGGTCGGCCGCGCCGGAGGCGGCGTGCTGGTGACGTGGTACGACCTGCGCGTGGCGCTGGGCTACGACACGAACGTGTGGGCACTGCCGGTGAGCGGCGCCAACGTGGCCGGAACGGAGCACAGTCCGAGCACCAGCACGCGCAACCAGCGCACTCCGGACTTCTCGCCCGGGCCGGGTACGTCGCGCGCCGTCGTGTACGTGAGCGAGGCGGCGAACGACGACCGGGTGATGCTGCAGCGGCTCACCGCCGACGGGGTGCCGGTGGGCGCCCCGGTGCTCGTGGCCAGCGCGCCGGCGATCGGCCGCGCGAGTGTCGCCTGGAACGGCTCGATGTTCCTGGTCGCCTGGGACGGCGGCGTGACCGGGGATCCGAGCATGCCCGTGGAGGCGCGGCGACTGAACGGGGACGGCACGTTCGTGGACGCCGCACCGTTCGACGTGATGCAGGGGTTCGAGCCCGACGTGGAGGCGCTCGGCGACGACTTCCTCGTCGCGTGCCCGCGCGCGATGAATTTTCAGACGATCACGGCGTTCATGCGCATCGTGGACGGGCCCACGCGCGCGTTCGTGACGCCCGCCACCGTGCTCGGCGGCGGTTACGTGTCGGTGGGGCCGCGGGTGAAACAGGACGGCACGCGCTGGATCGTCACCTACCACTCGCACTGGTCGCACGACGCCTCGCAGTCCGACGCGGTCTACAACTTCGTGAACGCCGCCGGCGTGGTGTCGCCGTCTCTGAATCCGTCCACCACCTCGGGCGGCGCGGGCACGCCCGACGTGGCTTTCGCGAACGGGAAGTACCTGTTCGTTTGGCGCAGCAACTCGCTCGCGAACGCGAACAACTACGTTTCGGGCCGGGTCATGAACGCCGACGGTTCGTTCGCCACGCCGAACTTCGTGATCTCGGAAGCCGCGGGACGTCAGCTGCGCCCGGTCGTCGAGTGGGACGGCACGCACTTCCTGGTGCTGTGGGAGGACCAGCGCGCGCAGGCCAGCTTCTTCGACGAGCGCACCGACATCTACGGCGCCCGCGTCAACCCGGCGGGCGCGGTGCTCGACGCGGACGGCTTCGCGGTGCACACGAGCGCGAACGGCAACGCGGGCCCGGCCCTCATCGCAGGGCCGGATGGTCATGCGCTCGTGGCGTCCGCTCGGTTCCTGCCGGGCGCGGGGTTCGACTCCTACCGCGTCGGGCTCACGTACGTGGGTGGTCCGGATGCGCTCGACGCGCCGCTGGCCGGGCCGGCGATAGCGCTGGGCAACGCGCCGAACCCGCTGCGTTCCGGCACCACGCTCGCATGGGTGCTCGCACGTGAGGAGCGCGTGGATCTGGTCGTGCACGACCTGCAGGGTCGCGTCGTGCGCACGCTCGTGCACGGCGCTACGCAGGCGGCCGGGCGGCACTCGGCGGCGTGGGACGGCCGCGACGGCGAGGGCACGCGCGTGGCGCCGGGCATCTACCTTGTGGCGCTGCGCACGCCCACGGAAATCCGCACGCGCCGCGTGGTCGTGACGAACTGACTCGCGCCGGGCGAAACGGGAGCGGGGCGCGCGGACGTCAGTTCGCGCGCCCCGTGCCTTCGATCACGCGCAGGCCGCTGCGCCGCACGCGCAGGCGCTTCCACAGCTCGTTCGCGCCCGCGGCGGTGTACAGCAGCACGAGCGGTTCCACCGGCACGCGCATGCGCAGCGAACCCCAGTAGAGCACCGCGTACAGCGTGAACGTGGCGATGATCAGCAGCGGCAGCGACTGGAACAGCCGCCGCGCGCCGCGCAGCACCACGACCGCGCCCCAGGCGCCCAACGGCAGCGTGAGCAGCGACCACGCGAGCAGCGGGTCCACCACGCGCAGCACCGCGGCGAGCGGCGAGCCGCTGCGCTGCCAGTGCCCCGTGGTGCCGGCCTCGGCGCCCAGGCGCCAGAACCGCGCGACCTTCGCCGCCGCCATCGCCGGCCACTCGGCCGCGTGCTGCACCAGGAACTCGCGCGCGAGCCGGGCCGACAACCGGTCCACGTCGACCTCGGACAGCCCGCGGAATCGGGAGGCCCACGGCTCGAGCGAGTACACGCTGTTCGCGCCACCGCGTTGCGCGGGATCGTTCCACACGACGGGGTTGTTCGCGTCGAGCAGCGACCGGCCGCCGCCGGTGGTCACCGGCACGAGCGCGTGCAGCTGGAACGCGTTGCGCACCGTCCACGGACCCACGATCAGCGCCACGCCGAGCAGCAGCAGCGCGAGCTGCTTCACGCGTTCGCGCGAGGTCACCGTGAGCCCGAGCGGCGCCCATGCCCACGCCATCACCACCAGCGGCAGCGGCAGCGCCGTGGGGCGCGTGAGCGCGGCGAGTCCCCACATCAGCCCGGCGCCGAGCGCCCGTCCGGGCCGCGGCGTCTTGAGCCACTGCATGCTCGCGTAGATCGCCAGCAGCAGCGCGAGCGTGAACGTGGTCTCGGTGAGCAGGTAGCCGCTGAAGAAGACGAGCAGCGGGTGCACCGCCGCGAGCCAGCCGGCGACGCGTCCCACGGGCGAGCCGAACACGGCGGAGCCGAGCGCGGCCAGCACGGGCGCGACCAGCGCGCCGAAAACGGCCTGCATCAGCAGCGCGGCGAAGAAGTCGGGGTGCCCGATCGCGCGGTAGAGCACGCCCACGAGGAACGGGAGCACCGGTGGGACGAACGCGGTCGGGTAGGTGGTGCCGCCGGCACCCGACAGGCGGAAGCCGATGTCCGAGGCGAGGTGGCGCGCGATGGTGTCGTACGTGACGGCGTCGGACGACGCCTGCGCGCCGGGACCGGCCGCCATCCACACGTACGCCACGCGCAGTGCGAGCGCGACCACGAACATCAGCAGCGATTCGCGCGGGATCCGGAACGCGTTCGCCACCGGCGCGCGGCGCAGCCCGGAAGGAGGTCGCGGGCCCGAGGGCCGGCGGGGATCGAAGGACGAAGGAGCGCGCTGCATCGCGCGGCAGGATAGCAGAGCCGGCGCGCGCCTCGCCGCGTCCCGGCGCCCCGATGCGCGCGCCACCGGTGCGCGCGGTCGTCGGCGCGGCGAGTCGCACGGACGCGCGCCCGGGCGCCGTGCAAACCGCAACGGCGACGTCCCGCGGTATGCCCGTTCGCGGCCCGCGGCCCCGGCGCGCGCCGCGCCGAACCCCGTCTTTTCGCGGCTCCTCACGCGGCGCCGCGCCGGAATCGCACGGCGCGAGCGACTGGCCTGCCCGTTGCTGAAGGCGACCACGCATCACCCCCCGGCAAGCTCGAACCCAACCTCGCGCGGAGCGCGAGGACGCACCGAGGCACGACGATGGATCATTACATCCCGAAGCGACGCATCCCGGTCCGCCTGTGGTCGGCCGATCTCCAGGGCGTGGACGGCGACGTGTTCCTGAATCTGGATCCGGCCGGAAGCCGGCACCAGACGGTGCTCTACAAGTTGAACGAGACCGCCCGCTTCCTCCCGGTGGCGATGGGCGAGCAGGGACGCATTCACCTGTTCAACAAGGCGCGCATCGCGCGCGTGACTGCGGGGATGGAAGTCCTGCAGAGCGACCTCTACACGCGCGGCTTCCAGCCGTCGCGCGAGGAGGACGCCGAAGTGTGGTTCAACGACGGCAGCAGCGTGCAGGGACGCATCTGGATGCCGCTCGAACGCCCCACGCAACGCGTGTCGGACTACATGAACCAGCGCGGCTGGGAGTTCTTCGTGCTGTTGGCGCCCGGCTCGGTGCAGCTGATCAACGCGTCGCTCGTGGCGCGCATGCAGCTGGCCGAGAGCGCCGGTGCGCCGTTCGAGTGGGCGAGCATGGACGCGCCGCCCGCGGTGTCGGGAGTGCCCGGCTGGGAGTGATTCCGAGTCACGGACGGCTCACGTCCCGACCGAGCAGGCGGGACGCCACGCGACGGCCCGGAGCGAGCACTCCGGGCCGTTCGCACGTGGTGAGGTGGCCACGCGGAACCCGGCCGGGCGACGAGACGGCGGCCGGCATGGAGGAGGATGCGCTGTGGATGCGCGAGTTCGATCGGGGCGGCCGCAAGGGGGCGCTCTGAACTCCGACGACGCGGCCGTCCGGTGTCTGCCCGGGGCAGCCGCGATGGCGACGGTGCTCCGCCGTTGCCTGCGCACGGCGCCGGTCGCGCTGCTCGGGCTGGTCCTGTTCGTGCCTCCGGCATGCTCTCAGGACGTGGACGTGCTGATCGCTCAACTCGACGGAAGGGAATGCCGCCATGGTGCCTCGGGTGCGGCACCCTGCGGACCCACTTCGCGGCTCTACCGGTGGACGTACCGGCTCGACCACCGTGCGCGATATTTTTGCACCGAAGGCGCCGCCCGCTGCCTGGAATCGCTGGGACCCCGTGCCGGCCGTGCGGTGCCGGCCCTGGTCCGCGCGCTCGCCGGTGGACCGAACGACTACGACACCGGGGACGGCGTGATTGCTGCGCGCAGCGCGGTGGCCGCTGCGCTCGGAACGATCGGTGACCCGAGCGCGATCGACCCCCTGGCGCGGGCCCTCGAGATGGCCGTGCCCTGTGATCGCGGCGAGGGGGCGCTCGAATCGAGCGAGCCCGCGGCGAGGCAGGCGATCATCGAGGCTCTCGGCCGCTTCGGCCCTGCCGCGGGCCGGCACTGGCCGGCTGTGGCGACGGTGCTGCGCGAACGCCATCGAAACGCCTCGTCCGCGCGGCCTTGTCGTGATGTCGGCTGTCGCGATCCACTCGCCAGTGCTGCGGCCACGGCTCTCGGCGCATTCGGGCGGCGAGAAGCCGTGCCCGTGCTGGTCGAGTCGCTTCACGACGTCGGGGCGGCGGAGGCCGCGGCGGCCTCGCTCGCGCGGCTCGGCGTGGCCTCGGGCGACGTGCTCGTCGGGCTCGTGAGCCTGGTGGCGGACACCACCGCCTCAGCGGCGACGTTCGATGCTGCCGCGCGGGCCCTCGGCGCCCTGGGCGATTCCAGGCACACGGCACTTCTGTCGAGCCGACTCGACGATCCGCTGCGCGCGCGCGCCGCGGCCGAAGGGCTGGCCGCGCTCGGACCCCGCGCCTCGGCAGCGCTTCCGGCGCTGGTCGCGCTCCTGCGAACACCGATCCTCGTCGACCGCCGTGGGGCCGGTACCACTGACGACGCCGAGGCAACGCGCCGGCTCGGCACCAAGGCCGCCGCCGTGCTGGCGCTGGAGCGCATCGGCGGCCCGGCCGCCCGGAAGGCGTTGACCACCTTCACGAGTGACTCGGACGTCGGGCACCAGGTGCGCGCTGCGCTCGCACGCATGGAACGAACGAAGGCCACCGTGCGCTGAGCGGAGGTCACCGCCTTCGCGTGCTCACCGGCTCGAGCATCGCGCGGCCGTACTCGCTCGGGCTGATCGCGCCGGTGTCCAGCATGTTGCGCAACACCTTTTCGCGGCGCAGCACCGCGCGCTCGGGGTGCGCGAGCGGCGAGTAGAGGGTGGGGTTCGCGGGGATGCCGGCGAGCATGGCGCACTCGCCGAGCGTCAGGGAGCGGAGCGGCTTGCCGTAGTAGCGCTGCGCGGCCTCGCGCGCGCCCGTGGCGCCCTCGCCGTAGTAGATGCTGCCCAGGTAGAGCGCGAGGATCTGGTCCTTGCTGTAGGCGCGCTCCAGCTTCATCGCGAGCTGCGCCTCCTCGAACTTGCGGCCCAGCGTGCGCTCGTGCGTGAGGTAGAGGTTGCGCGCCAGCTGCATGGTGATGGTGCTGCCGCCCTGCGCCGTGCGGCCCTGCGTGACGTTCGCGACCGCGGCGCGCACGAAGGCCGCCGGCGCGACGCCGTGGTGCGAGTAGAAGCCGCGATCCTCGGTGGCGAGCGTCGCGTCGATCAGTGCGCGCGGCACGCTCGCGAGCGGCACCGGCGCGGTGCGCAGGCGGGGCTCGGGGAGCGCGGCGCGCGCCTCGGTGCGGGAGCCCGTCCGCGCCGGGTCCGCGCGGTGCGTGGCGGACGGCGCGGCGGGCAGGGGAACCCGCGGCAGGTCCGCACGCACGCCGCGCAGGCCGTGCGTCGCGCCGAGCACCAGGCCGAGCACGAGCATCCAGCCGACGAGCCGCGCCAGCGGGGCGCCGGATGCGGTCGATGCGCGGGTGTCCGAGGGAGTCGCCATGCGAGCGCCAAGCTAGCGGGCGGCCGCACGCCGTGCGAGCCGAAAGTGCGCCGCGCGGGCGGCCCGGGTCGAGTTGTGCGGAGGGTGTCGCACCATTGCGAGCCGCCGGCGCCGCGCGTACCGTGCCGCGCATGTCCCACTTCCGCCTGGCGTTCGTGCAGGGCCGCCCGCGCTTCGGCGCCACGGCCGAGAACCTGGAGCGCGGGCTCGCGCTCGCGGCCGGTGTCGAGGCCGACCTCGTGGTACTGCCCGAGCTGTGGTCGACGGGCTACGTGTTCACGTCGAAGGCCGAGGTCGCCACGCTCGCGGAGGACGCCGCCACCGGCGCCACGGCGCGCGCGCTGAAGTCGGCCGCGAAGCGCGAGAAGCGCCACTACATCGCCGGCTTCGCCGAGGTGTCGAAAGGCCGCTTCTACAACAGCGCGCTGCTCGTGGGCCCGTCGGGCATCAAGACCGTGTACCGCAAGCTCCACCTGTTCGAGCGCGAGCAGTTCTTCTTCCGGCCCGGCGACACGCCGCTGAGCGTGCATCGCGTGGGTGCGGCGCGCGTGGGGCTGCTGATCTGCTTCGACTGGCGCTTTCCCGAGGCCAGTCGCGCACTCGCGCTGATGGGCGCCGACGTGATCGCGCACCCGTCGAACCTCGTCTACAAGATGGCGCAGGAGGCGATGCGCTGGCGCTCGTTCGAGAACCGCGTGTACGTGGTGACGTGCAACCGCACCGGCACCGAGTCGCGCACGACGCCCCGGGGCGAGCGCTGGAGCGTGCCGTTCACGGGCCGCAGCCAGGTCGTGGACCCGATGGGCCACGTGATGGTGGCGGCCGGCAAACGCGACGAGTGCGCGCTGGCCGTCGATTGCGACCTCGCGCTCGCACGCAACAAGGCGATGTCGCCGCTCACGCACCTG
>JBGAOB010000014.1:0-31228 GCA_044222045.1 Candidatus Eiseniibacteriota bacterium | reverse complement strand
GCTGGGACGCGCGCATCGAACGCGTGCCCGTGTGGCTCGACGAACCGCGCACGATCTCGGCCACCATGCTCGCTCCCGACAGCGTGGCGTTCGCCGCGCGCGAACGCGGCTGCCGGGCGGCGATCCCGCGCGCGTGGAGCAGGTGGGCGACGCGTTCCACGGCTACGGCGGCAACGGTGACGTGACGGGCCCGGTCGTGTACGCCAACTACGGCGACGTCGACGACTTCAAGGCGCTCGCGACCCGGGGCATCGACGTGCGCGGCGCGATCGTGCTGGTGCGCTACGGCAAGATCTTCCGCGGGCTCAAGGTGCGCAACGCCGAACGCGCGGGCGCGGCGGGCGTGCTCGTGTACAGCGATCCGGCCGACGACGGGTACGCGAAGGCGGATCCTTTCCCCGTGGGCGCGGGCCGCCCGGAAGACGCGATCCAGCGCGGCAGCGTGCAGTACCTGTCGGAAGGCCCCGGCGATCCGGGCACGCCCGGCTGGCCGAGCACCGCGGGGGGCCGGCGCCTGAAGCCCGCCGAGATGAAGGGCGTGCCGCGCATTCCTTCGCTGCCGATCTCGTACGGCGAGGCGAGCAAGCTCCTGTCGCGCATGCGCGGGCCGCAGTCGCCGTCCGCGTGGCAGGGCGGGCTGCCGTTCACGTACCACCTGGGCGCGGGCGACGTGCGCGTGCGGCTGGTGGTGCGCACGAACGCGGGCGTGCGCCCGATCTGGAACGTGATCGCCACGCTGCGCGGCCGCGAGTCGCCGAAGCAGCTCGTGATCTGCGGCAACCACCGCGACGCGTGGACCTACGGCGCGATCGATCCCAACAGCGGCACGATCTGCCTGCTCGAGATGGCGCGCGCGGTCGGCGAGCTGTCGAAGACCGGCTGGCGGCCGCGGCGCACGCTCATGCTGGCGTCGTGGGACGGCGAGGAGTACGGCCTGCTCGGCTCCACCGAGTGGTGCGAAGCGAACGCCGCCGAGCTGGGCGCGAACGCCGTGGCGTACCTGAACGTGGACGTGGCGGTGGCCGGCAAGGACTTCCGCGCCGGCGCGAGCCCGGCGCTGACCGACGTGATCGCCGAGGCGCTGCGCGAGGTGAACGACCCGGGGCAGAAGCGCCCGCTGTGGCGCAGCGTGGTCGAGCGTGCGTGGAGCGAGGGCCGCGTCGACTGGGCGCGCCGCAGCCGCGAGCGGCGCTGGCGCGGCGAGGGCACGCGGCCGTTCGAGTGGACGCCGGGCCCGCCCGGCAGCGGCTCGGACTACACGGCGTTCCTCGACCACCTGGGCGTGCCGAGCGCGGACATGCGCTTCGAGGGCCTGCAGGGCGCCTACCACTCGATGTACGACGACTTCGACTACCTGGACCGCATCGTGGACCCGGGCTACCCGCTGCACGTGGCGATGACCGACGTGTGGCAGCGCGTGGCGTTGCGGCTGGCCGAGGCCGAGCCTGCTGCCGCTGCGCTATTCGCGCACGGGCACGTGGGCGCTCGACGAGCTGCAGGCGATCGACGAGCGCGCCGACGACGCGACCGCGGGCCGCGCCGACACGCCGCGCTTCGGCCGCCACGATCGCGCCCGTGCGCGAAGCGGCCGCGCGGCTGCGCAACGCGGGGCCTACGCTAACGAACGGCGCGGACGCTGCGCTCGCCGGCGGCGAGTGGCCGGCGGGCGGCGTGGCCGCGGTGAACGCCGCGCTGATGGGCGCCGAGCGCGCGTTGCTCGGTCCCGGCCGCCGACGCGCGAGTGGTTCCGGTCGAGATCGCGCCCGGCTTCGACACCGGCTACGCCGCGATGCCGCTGCCGCGGCTGGGGCAGGCGGTGAAGCGACCTGGGACTCGGCGTCGCCGCCGCCTGCGACGCCCTCACGCGCGAGGCAGCCGACCGCGCCGCCGCGGTGCTGGGCGGCGCGAAGTAGCCCGATGCACGCGACGACGCCCGCGAGCCCCCTGGACCCGCGGCGTCGCGGTGGCGCGTGATCAGCGCACGCGCACCACGGCGCGCGTGCGCGTGCCGTCCGGCGTCGCCAGCCGCAGCCAGTAGAGGCCCGGCGGCAGGTCGCGCGTCTCCAGCGTGGGCGCTTGCTCGCCCGCTTCGAGCGGGCCGTCGGCCAGCGTGCGCACGCGGCGGCCGCTCACGTCGAGCAGGACCAGCGACGCGCGGGTGGCGCGCGGCAGCGCGAAGCGCACGCGCGTGGTGCCGCGCAGGGGATTGGGTGCGATCGGGGCGAGGGACAACTCGGCCACGGGCCCGTCAGCGACGCCGGTGTTGCACGGGGCGAAGGAGAACCCCGAGTTGCCGCCGGCATCCGTGCCGCCCGTCACGTCGACCGTGCGACCCGGCGGCAGGAGTGCGGCCGCCTGGTCGGCCACGTCCACGTCGACCATCGAGAACGTTCCCACGCCCGACCAGAAGCGCGCCGTGCCGGGGACCGTGGAGCGGATGACGATCGCGTCGGGGCCGGCGCAGCCGGGACCGGCGCCATCGAGCTGCATCACGCCGTTGTTCGAGAGCTGCCCGCCGACATGGAGCCGGCCGGCGGAATGGTTCACGAGCCGAGCCCCCACGCTCACGGCGACCACGACGTTCGCACCGAGCGTCTGGCCATCGAACGCCAGGGTGCCGGCCACCACACCCACGCCGCTGTCGGCGAAGCAGGGCCCGATGAGCGCCACGGAATCGGCCGAGCTGACGATCAGCGTGCGCACCGTGTCGGGAAGGCCCGTGCCCGTGATCTGCACGGTGGCGCCGTCGTAGACGTAGCGGCCCGCCTTCGAGAACGATCGGCCGGCCGTGCGGACGTTCCCGGCCGCGCCCGCGGCCGCGATGCCGTCGGGAGCGCCGATCGCCAGTTCGCCGCCCGGGCTCAGCACGAACGCGCCCGCACCGGTGTTCGTGACGGTGCCGGTGCCGCACCGCAGCCGGCCGCCGGCGAACACGGTCAGCGTTCCGCTGCCCAGCGCGAGCGTGCCGCCGCCCAGGTCGAGCGTGCCACCGTTGCTCACGGTCGCCGGATTCGAGCCGCCCGACATCGACAGGGATCCGCCCTGGAGTTGCAGCGACCCGGCCACGTTCACCGCGCTGCTGATGCCGGGCTGCATCGTGACGGCGTTTCCCCGCGCCTGCAGCGTGCCGCCGGTCTGCACGTTGAGCGTGCCGCTGCCCACCTGGGCGAGCCCGCCCGTGCCCACCTTCAGCGTGCCGCCGCTGGTGATCGTGAACGTGTGGCCGCGCACCGCGTGCGTTCCCGCGTCGAGCGTGCCCGAGATCGTCGTCGTGGTGAACGCGGCCGCGACCAGGTCCGTGGCCAGCGCGACGTTCGCTCCGGACGCCGCCTGGAACCACACGCCACTGCCCAGTGGCGACGCCGACGAGAACGACTGCGTCGAGCCCGTGCCGTTCATCACCAGGAGCGGCGTGGACGAGCCGCTGCGACGCACGGTGCCGTTGAACGTCGCGTTGCCCTTCACGCGCAGCTCGGCCTGGCCGCCCGCGCCCGAGAGCTGCAGGTCGAGGATGCCGGCGTTCTGCTGCACGTCGCCGTTCACCTGCAGCACGATGTTCCCCACGAGCGACGTCAGTACCAGCGTGCCGCCGTCCTGCCGGAGCTTGCCGGCGACCGTGGTGGTGAAGTTGCCGTTGCCCGCCAGGCGCACCGAGCCCGTGGTGCCCGTGGACGTGATCACGAAGTCACCGTTCACCGTCGCGAGGCCTCCGCCGAAGTTGATCGCGGACGTCTGCGCCGGGCAGTTCCACTCGAGCGTGCCGAAAACCTGTCCCATGTTCGTGGGCGAGGTGGCGTTCGTGGTGTAGCCCACGATCTCGCAACGCGACGTGGGATCCCACGCGGCGATGGGAATCGCCCCGGGGGTGGTGCTGAACCGGTGCGCGTAGCGGCCGCCCAGGTCGAACGCGATCGTGGCGCCCGTGGAGCGCGAGATCGTGCCCGCGTTGCCGAGCAGGCCGAACACCTCCAGGTCGATGCCGGTGCCGTCGGCCACGGTGAGCGTGCCGGCCGCCGACACCTCGAGGGTGCCGCTGAAATCGACGGTGACCTGGTCCGCGGTGACCGGTGTGCTCACGGTGACCACGTGGGGCGAGCGCACCGTGATCGCGCCCGACGCCGACGACGGTGCGGTGGCGGCGGCCACCCACGTGGTGCCGTCGAACGTCTGCCACGTGGCGGCCGTGGACCAGTCCCCGGTGGCGGCGGAGCGGTAGTCGCCCGCGGCCTGCGCGCGAGCGGAGTTCGGAGCGGAAACCAGGATCGAAGCGAGCGCGACGAGAGCGGCGGGCGGCAGCGCGGTGCGAAGGCGGCGCATGGGGCACTCCGTGACCGAAGGGGGGATGAAGCGACGGAGACCGACTCGCCCGGCAGCCTACGAGGGTGCGCCGCCCGGGCTCAACGGAGAACTGCGCGGCGGCGGTGGAGGGGTGCGCCGCCGGGGCCGCCGACGGGGCCCGCATCGACGCCCGCGAGCCGGTTCGGCCCGCGGGCGTCGTCGTTCCTGCGGAAGCTGCGCGAACGCCGCCGTGGCGGCGCGACCTACCGCAGGCGCGTCACGCGCCGCGTGATCCGCCGTTCGTCGGTCGAGAGTCGCACCAGGTAGACGCCGTTCGGCAGCGCGTGCCCGTTCGCGTCGGCGCCGTCCCACGCCGCGAGATGACGGCCCGCGGGCAGGTCGCCGCCCGCCAGCGTGCGCACGAGCCGGCCCGACACGTCGAACACGGCGAGCGACGCGCGAGCGGCGCGCGGCAGGTCGAAGCGCAACGACAGCGCGCCGCCGCGCCACGGGTTCGCGCCGAGCGGGGCCAGCGCCACCTCGGTGGGCAGTGCGTCGCCCGGTGAGTCGAGCGTGCCCAGTGGCAGCGTGGTGGCGAACGGGCTCACGTTGCCGTGCACGTCGACCGCTGCGACCTTGTACCAGTAGGGCGCGCCGGCGGCGTCCACCGCCGAGAGCGACGCGGTCTCGGTGACGAAGTTCGCGGGGCCCGGAACGAAGCCGGGAGTCGTGCCGCGATACAGGCGGTAGCCCGCGATGTCGGGATCGCCGGGCGCGCCCCACACGAGCGACGCCGAGCCGCCCGAGTAGAGCCCCGAGAACGGCGAGGGCGCGGCGGGCGCGAGGTTGTCCACGGAGTGGCCGCTGTCGGGCGCCGAGCTCCAGAACACGCCCGTGAGGTTCGAGCGCGCCTGAACGAGGAACGCGGTGTTGCGCACGCCGGCGCTGCTCGAGTCGCCCGTCGTGGCGGCGACGTAGCTGTACGTGGGGAACAGGCTCGCCGGCAGCGACGCGACGAACTCCCACGCGTACGCGCTGGTGGCGTTCTCGTCGGGCATGAAGAGCCCCGAGCCCGCGGTGGCCGACGCTGCGGCATCGGCATCGGTCGCGCCCGGCTCCAGCCAGTGCGCGCCGTTCGCCACCGCCTGCTGCGCGAGCGCGAGCGGCGTGGAGCGCCACACCCAGTAACTGGCGATGCTCGCCGCGGGTTCGGCGTCGTACGGCGCGGCGTTCCACTGCAGTCGCACCTGCCCACCCTGGTCGCCGGCCACGTCGCGCACGCTGGCGATGCGGGGCGACACGTCGCCCAGTGCGCCGAAGCGGTCGAGGTGCGCCATCTCGCCACCGTTCCAGGCCAGGAACGCGCCGCCGGCCGGATCCGCCACGGCGAAGCCCGGGCTCTGCTGCGCGCCGGCCATGTTGGAGAGCGCGCGGCCGTTGTACGGGAAGCCCGGCGCGATCGCGCCGTCGGGCAGTACGCGCGTGGCGTACATGTCGTTCTGCACGGGTGAGCCGCTGCGCCGGTCGGTCCACTCCACGACGGCGGCGCCGGCGCCGTCGATCGCCATCGCCACCACGCTCTGATTGCCGGACGCCGTGCAGACGGGGATCCCGTTCGCGGGCCAGCCGGGCGCCGGCACACCGCTCGACAGCGTCCGCTGCATCACGATGTCGTCGCTCGAGAAGCCGAGGATCGTGATGGCGGTCCACAGCGCGCCGCCCGCATCGACCGCCGCCGTCAGCTTGTACTGGAAGGAGCCGGTGTCCGCGATGGGCAGGCCGTCGCCGAACGGCCACGGGCTGTCGAAGGACGGCGTGGTGCCGTTGAAGAGCCGTGCGTACGCGGTGAGGTTGGCGGTGCGCCCGTCGCGCCACAGCGCGTACCAGCGATTGTCCGCGCCCTGCACCGCGCCGGCGAAGTACTGGTCGCTCGGAGCCACGATCACGTCGACGTCGCCGTCGGGTGCGCCCGCGGCCGTCACGAAGGCCGCCTTCACGTCGTACGTGCCGGCCGGGAGCACCTTGTACAGGTAGGCGATGCCGACGTCGTTGCGGCCCGAGACGTACACGCAGGACGGATCGGCCTCGACGTTCGTCGACGTCTTGATGCCGCTCGACCACTGCACGGCGCCGGTGGCGAGCACGTGCGCGGCGTAGAGGTCGATGTCGCCTCCGCCGAAGTAGAAATTCCACGCCAGCAGCAGTCCGCCCGCACGGTCGGAGACGATCGAGACCGAGCCTTCGTCGGCCGAGCCGGTGCTCACGCGCACGCCGCCGGCCGTCCAGCCCGGGGCGACCGTGCCGTTCGCGAGCACGTGCTGTGCGTAGATGTCGTGGCTGCCGGGTCCGTTCCGTGCGTCCGCCCAGGCCACGAACGCCCCGCCGCTGCCGTCGGACACCACCGCGACCTCGCCGCGGTCGTTCGCGAAGTCGGCCAGCACGATCCCGGCGCCCGGCCAGCCGGCCGCCGGCGAGCCGTCCGCCGCGACACGCACCAGCACGATCGACTGGCCGCTCACGCCGGTGCCGGTGCCGCCCGCGTAGAAGCCGCCCGCGCCGTCGGCGGTGGCGCCGTGCTCGCCGGCCCCGACGGGCAGCGACCAGGACACGTCGGGCGTGATGGGCCAGGCGGCGCGGGACGGGCTGGCGGCGAACACGGCGGCGAACGGCGCGAGCAGGGCGAGCAACACGAGCAGCGGACGCTTCGGGAACATGCGGCCTCCGGGGTGTGGGGGACGGGCACGTCCGGGACAATGCCAGAAGTGGTGCGAATCGCACTCGGAATCCGACGGAGCACCGTGATCGTCACGGCGTCCGGCGTCCGTCGCGCGTCCGGCGCCCGGCTTGGCCGGCGCGCGCGGCCGCCCGTAGAATCGCGCGCCCGGATCGACGTGCGATCCGGTTTCCCGACGTGGTCCGCGCCGTGCGCGCGCTTCCGGAGCCGCTTTCCGATGTTCTCGACGTTCTTTCCCGACCTGCAGGCCCGCGGCCTGTTCCACCAGATGACCGACCCGACCCTGCCCGACGTGCTCGCGAAGGGACCGGTCACGGCGTACGCGGGCTTCGATCCGACGGCCTCGAGCCTGCACGTGGGCTCGCTGCTGCCGCTGATGGGGCTCGCGCGGTTGCAGCGCGCGGGGCATTCGCCGATCGCGGTGATGGGCGGCGGCACGGGCATGATCGGCGACCCGAGCGGGCGTTCGAGCGAGCGCAACCTGCTCGACGCCGCGCAGATCGAGGCGAACCTCGCCGGCATCCGCCCGCAGGTGGAGCGCATCCTCGACTTCGGCGGCGCGAACCCGGCGCGCATGGTGAACAACCTCGACTGGCTCGGCACGCTGGACCTGATCGGCTTCCTGCGCGACATCGGCAAGCACTTCAGCGTGAACGCGATGATCCAGCGCGACTCGGTGCAGCTGCGGCTGAACGCGCGCGAGCAGGGCATCTCGTACACGGAGTTCTCGTACGCACTGCTGCAGGCGTACGACTTCTTGGTGCTGCACGACCGCTTCGGCTGCACGCTGCAGATCGGCGGCTCCGACCAGTGGGGCAACATCACCGACGGCAAGGAGCTGATCCGCCGCCTGCGCGGGGCCGAGGCGTACGGGCTCACGATGCCGCTGGTCACCAAGGCGGACGGGACCAAGTTCGGCAAGTCGGAGTCGGGCAACGTGTGGCTCGACGCCGAGCGCACGACGCCGTTCGCGTTCTACCAGTACTGGCTCAACGCCGACGACGCCGACGTGGTGCGTTACCTGAACTTCTTCACGTTCCTGGACCGTGCGCGCATCGACGCGCTGGCCGAGGCCGTACGCACCGAGCCGCAGAAGCGCGAGGCGCAGCGCGTGCTGGCCACCGAGGTCACGCGGATGATGCACGGCGACGACGCGCTGGCGCGTGCCGAAAAGGCGACGGCGGTGCTGTTCGGCGGCGGCGACCTGCGCGAGCTGGACGCGCGCACGATCTCGGACGCGTTCTCGGGTTCGCCGCGCTCGACGCTGTCGCGCGGTGTGCTGGGGACACCGGACGGCGGGCTCGTGGCGCAGCTGGCGGCGACGGGACTGTCGCCGTCGAAGGCGAAGGCGCGCGAGGCGGTGCAGCAGGGAGCGGTGGCGGTGAACAACGAGCCGGCGAAGGAGCTCGACCGCGTGCTGGCGACGACGGACCTGCTGGCGGGGCGCTACATCGTGCTGCGGCGCGGGAAGAAGACGTACCACGTGCTGGAAGTGACGGACTGAGCTTCGGCTCGGTCGTCCTGGCGCGTGATTCGAACGCGGGCGCGAGCGTGCTGTGACCTTCGATCCGGGGCGCGAGCGTGCTGTGACCTTCGATCGGGGGCGCGAGCGGGTCGGGCATGTATGGCCCTGGCCCGCTCCGGGACCGGCTCCGCCAGTCCCTCCGCTGCGCAATCCGTCCTCGGCTGACGGGCCCACGGGCCCGACAGCCTGCGGGCGGATTGCTCACGCCTGGGCCATACACGCCCGACCCACTCGCGCGTGCCATCGCGTGACGCACACCCCTCGATCGAAGGCCTCGCCTCGCGGGTGGCCGGGGAGTGCATGGCCCGAGCGTGAGCAAACCGCCCGCAGCCCGGAGGGCGAGGACGGTTCGCGCAGCGGAGGGGCCGGCTGGCCGGCCCTGGAGCGGGCTGGGGCCGTGCATTCCCCGGCCGCCCGCGAGCGTCGCGCAGGCGGCGGTGTGCATTCCCGAGAGGCGGAACCCGGCCGGCCGCGAACGTCGGGAGGGCGGCGGTTCCGACGCCCCACAGTTCGCGGACATGCATGCGGCGAAAGGGCTCGTATACTCGCCGCCGCCCATGACCGTCATGCCCCCATCCGATCGCCCGGCCAACCGGCTCGCGCGCGAGAAGAGTCCTTACCTGCTGCAGCACGCCCACAATCCCGTGGACTGGTACCCGTGGGGTGACGAGGCGTTCGAGCGTGCGCGGCGCGAGGAGAAGCCCATCTTCCTGTCGATCGGCTACTCCACGTGCCACTGGTGCCACGTCATGGAGCGCGAGTCGTTCGAGAATCCCGACGTCGCCGAGCTGCTGAACGCGCACTTCGTGCCCGTGAAGGTCGACCGCGAGGAACGCCCCGACGTCGATCGCGTGCACATGACCGCGATGCAGGCCATGGGGCAGGGCGGCGGCTGGCCGCTGAACGTGTTCCTCACGCCGTCGCTGCGGCCGTTCTACGGCGGCACGTACTTCCCGCCCGTCACGCGCGGCGGCCGCATGGGCATGACCGAGCTGCTGCCGCGCGTGCATGCCGCGTGGCTCGACCAGCGCGAGCAGATCGAGGCCTCGGGCGAACGCGTGCTCGAGATGCTCGGCTCGCTCGCCGAGCCGCCCGCGGGCGACGCGCCGTCCACCGACGACCTGTTCGCATCGTGCGCGCAGTGGCTCGAACGCTCGCACGACGAGGCCGAGGGCGGGTTCGGCAACGCGCCCAAGTTTCCGTCCACCGCGAACCTCGCGTTCCTCCTGCGCTGGTGGGTGCGCGACCCGGACGCGCGCGCCGATGCGCTGCTGATGGTGCGGCGACAACTGGACGCCATGGCCGCGGGCGGCATCCACGACCACGTGGGCGGTGGCTTCCATCGCTACTCCACCGATCGCGAGTGGCTCGTGCCGCACTTCGAAAAGATGCTCTACGACCAGGCGCTGATCGCCGACGCGTACCTGGAGGGCTACCTCGCCACCGGCGACCCCGCGTACGCCGACACGGCGCGCGGCGTGTTCGCGTACGTGGCGCGCGACCTGGCGTCGCCCGAGGGCGCGTTCTGGTCGGCCGAGGACGCCGACAGCGAGGGCGTGGAGGGGCGCTTCTACGTGTGGACGCCGGCGCAGCTGGCCGCGGTGCTCGGCGACGACGACGCAGCGCTCGTGTCGCACGCGTACGGCGTCGCGCCGCAGGGCAACTTCGAGCACGGCCAGAGCATCCTGCACCGCGTGCACGACGACGCGGGCTCGGCGAAGCGCTTCGGCACGACCGCCACCGACGTGGCGGCGCGCCTTGCGTCGGCGCGTGCACGCCTGCTCGCGGCGCGCGCCACGCGCGTGCGGCCGCACCTCGACGACAAGGTGCTCGCGTCGTGGAACGGGCTGATGATCGCGGCGCTGGCGCACGGCGCCCGGGCGCTCGCCGAACCGGCGCTGGCAGGTGCGGCCACGCGCGCGGCGGACTTCGTGTGGAACGCGCTGTGGCACCCGGCCTCGCGCACGCTGCAGCGCCGCTGGCGGCAGGGCGACGTGGCGGGCCCGGGCCAGCTCGACGATCACGCGTACCTCGCGCGCGGCTTCGTGGCGCTGTTCGAGGCCACGCACGATCCGCGCTGGCTGGAGCGGGCGGCGGCGCTCGCCGACGCGATGATCGAGCGCTACGCCGACGAGGCGACCGGCGCGTTCTTCGAGAGCCCGGCGGGCGACGCGAGCGTGGCCGTGCGCATGATGGACGGTTTCGACGGCGCGGAACTGGCGGGCAACTCGGTGGCGCTCGACGTGCTGCTGCGGCTGTCGGCGCTGCTCGACCGCCCGGCGTGGCGCGAGCGCGCGGACCGTGCGCTGCTGTACTGGCGGCGCCGGCTCGCGGGCGCGCCGTGGGCCATGCCCATGATGCTGGCCACGCTCGACCGCGCCAGCACGCCGTCGCGGCAGGTGGTCGTCGCGGGTGCGCCGGGCGCGCCCGACACGCGCGCGCTGCTCGCGGTGGTCGACCGCGGCTTCCATCCCAACGACGATTTCGCCTTCGTGAGCGACGCCACGCGCACGGCGCTCGCCTCGCTCGCGCCCTTCACCGCGACGCTGCGACCGATCGATGGCCGTGCCGCCGCGTACGTGTGCCTGAACCATGCCTGCCGGCGGCCCGTCACGGAGCCCGCGGCATTCGCGGCCGAACTGGCCGCTCATCCCGAGGAGAACCGATGAAACTGCGACGACTGCTGGCCGCGGCGTGCGCCGTGGTGATCGCGATCGTGTCCCCGCGCGCCTCGCTCGCGCAGCTCGGCGACGCGCCGCGCGCCGAGCAGCTGGTGCACGCCAGCTCCACGCCGGTGTCGATCGCCGCCGGTTCGGGTGCGCGCACCACCGTGCACATCACGATCGAGCCGGGCTGGCACATGAACGCGAACCCGCCGGCGCTCGACTACCTGATTCCCACGAAGCTCTCCGTGGCGCCCGCGTTCGGGGTTCGCGGCGGGGCGGTGAAGTACCCGGCGGGCAAGTCGCTGAAGCTGTCGTTCGAGGATCAGCCGCTGCTCGTGTACGACGGCGCGGTGGACGTGGAGCTGCCGCTGGAAGCGGCGCCCAAGGCGGTGAACGGCGAGCACGTGCTGAAGGGCACGGTCGCGTTCCAGGCCTGCAACGACGAGGTGTGCCTCGCGCCGGCGAAGGTGCCGTTCGAAGTGAAGGTCACCGTCACGGGCGGCCTGGACGCGGGCGCCGAGCCGGTGACCGACTCGGTCACCGCGGTCGCCGTGCCGGCCGACTCGGCCGCACCGGCAGACACCGCATCGCGCGGCGCGGGCTTCACGAGCGCGGCGCCGACGGATTCCGCCGCGGCGTCGGTGGACGCCAGGGGCAAGCTGAACGACGCGCTCGCGCGCGGCGGGCTCGGCTGGTTCCTCGCGCTGTTCGTGGGCGGTCTGCTGCTGAACCTCACGCCGTGCGTGTTCCCGATGCTCGGCATCACCGTCAGCATCTTCGGCGCGCGCCGCAAGGCGCCGCTCGCGCAGGTGCTGGGGCTGGCCGTGGTGTACGTGCTCGGCATCGGCGTCATGTACTCGCTGCTCGGCGTGGTTGCCGCGCTGTCGGGCAGCCTGTTCGGCGCCGCGCTGCAGAACCCGCTCGTCAACGTGGGCCTCGGCGTGGTGCTGTTCGCGCTCGCCATGAGCATGTTCGGCTTCTACGAGATGCAGGCGCCCACGTGGGTGCTCGACAAGCTCGGCGGCCAGCACGGCGCGGGCGTGCTCGGCACGTTCCTGTCGGGTCTCGCGGTGGGCGTCGTGGCCGCGCCGTGCGTGGGGCCGTTCGTGATCGCGGTGCTCGCGCTCATCGCGCAGCGCGGCGACGCGGCGTTCGGCTTCCAGACCATGTTCGCGATGTCGCTGGGGCTCGGCGCACCGTACGTGGTGCTGGCCGCGTTCTCGAACCTGCTGCAGCAGCTGCCGCGTTCGGGCGACTGGATGGGCTGGGTGAAGAAGCTGTTCGGCGTGATCCTGTCGTCGGTCGCGCTGTTCTACGTGTGCCTGGGACTGGCGCCCAAGCAGGCGCCGTGGGTGATGCCGGCCGCGCTGCTGCTGGGCGGGCTGTACCTGGGCTTCATGGAGAAGAGCGGCAACGCCGTGAAGGCGTTCCGGCGCGTGAAGCAGCTGGTGGGACTGGTCGCCGTGGCGGCGGGCGTGTGGATGGTGCTGCAGTTCGTGAACGCGTCGTCGCGCACGATGGCGTTCCAGAAGTACGACGAAGGCAAGGTCGCCGCGAGCCTGAAGCGCGGTCGGCACGTGATGCTGGACTTCTCGGCCGACTGGTGCGTGCCGTGTCACGAACTGGAGCTGCAGACGTTCACCGACGCGGCGGTGATCGCCGCGGTCCGCGGCGACTTCGACACGTACAAGGTGGACCTCACGCGCTACGACGCGCCCGAGTCGGAAGCGCTGCGCAAGCAGTACGCGATCACCGGCGTGCCCACGATCGTGTTCCTGGCGCCGGGTGGCGACGAGGTGCCGGGCTCGCGCGTGGAGGGGTTCCTGCCGCCGGAGCGCTTCCTGCAGCGCGTGCAGCTGGGCGCGGCGGCGAAGTAGCGGCGCGGCGCCTCCCCCCGAACGATCGGCCCCGCTCGCGCATGCGGCGCGGGCGGGGCCGTGTGTCTTCGGGATGGCGCGTCGCGATCAGCGCAGCTTGAAGTTCCAGCCGGCGAGCGCCTTGAGGTCGGCGGTGTCGCCCAGACCCAGCTTGAGCTCGGCGAAGAAGCGGCTGCCGCTGCGTGTGGGCACGTCGGCGCCCAGGATGATGCTGCCGCCGGCGCGCGTGTCGCTCTGGTCGCGCAGCGGGCCCGCGTCGAACGAGACGAAGTTCAGCGCGATGCCGCCGCCCACGTACGGCTGCCACTGCGTCCCCTCGACGTTGATCCGGTAGTGGAAGTCGCCGTTCACCGAGATGATCGTGGCGTCGTCGCCGAAGCCCAGGTCCACGTTGGGCACGAAGTCCAGGTTCGGCGCCGCGTCGCCCAGCACGAGCTGACCGCCCACGAGCACCTGGCCCGGCCCGGAGCTGAACCCGATGCGCGGCCCGATGGTGGAGAAGGTCCCGGCGCCGGCGGCGGCAGGCACGAGCAGGGCGGCGATCAGCAGGAGCAGCGGTCGCTTCATCGGGTGTCCTTTCGAAGAGGGGTCTCGCGTGGGAGCCGTCGCAACATAGCGGCGGCGCGGAGCCCCGGCAATCGGCTATCCTCTGCGCCCACTTCTCCTGACGACTCCATGATCCGTCGCTCCCGAATCCTGCCCGCGGCCCTCGCGCTGATCGCCGCCCTGGTCGTGACTTCCGCCCACGCGGGGGTCACGCCGCAGGCGGTGCGCGTGGTGAAGCGTTACCTCGAGGCCGTCGGCGGGCCTGCGGACACGGTGCGCACGCTGTACACGAAGGCCCTGGTCACCGGCTTCGGTTTCAAGGGCCTGAACGAGAGTTGGGCCGTGCGCCCGGACCGGCACTTCAGCCGCACCATGCTGGGGCCGTTCGAACTGCGCGAGGGCTTCGACGGCCGCTCCGCGTGGCGCACCGACCCGACCACGTCGAAGATCGTGTCGCAGGTCGGCACCGAGCTCGACGACGCGCGCAGCGACGCGTGGTTCGAGTGGGAGCGCTGGGCGGAGCCCGGTGGCGCGGGCGGCGACGTGCGGGTGGACGGGACGCGGCGCGACTCGAGCGGTTCGTACACGGTGCTGCTGGCAAAGCCGCCCGTGGGTCGCGAGCGCCGCCTGTGGTTCGACGACGCGACCGGGCTGCACGTGCGCTCCGAAGCGCCGAACGACCAGCAGACCATCGTGAGCGAAAACACCGACTGGCGGCGCGCGGCCGGCCGACTGCGGCCGTTCCGCAACGTCACGCGCGTCGAAGGCATGGTGCTGAACCAGCTCGTGGCCGAGGTCGAGGAGATCCGCGCGAACGCACCCGTGGCCGGCGTGCCGTTCTCGATTCCCGACTCGGTGGTCACGCTGCCGGTGACGTGGCTCGGGCAGCCTGGCCTGGCGCGGCTGCCGTTCGAGTACGCCGCGCGTCACCTGTGGGTGCGCGCCTCCGTCGACGGCGGGCCGCCGCAGGACTTCCTGCTCGACACCGGCGCCACGGTGAGCGTGCTCGACAGCACGTGGGCCGCCGCGAACGGCATCGCGGCCGAGGGGCGCATGCAGGCCTCGGGCGCGGGCGCCGCGGGCGGCGCGTCGTTCGCGCGCGTGCGGCACCTTCGCGTGCAGGGCGTGGGCGGCGGCAGCGACGGCGTGGACCTGTCCGACCTGAAGGTGGCCGTGATGTCGGTGAACCCGATGTTCGAGCCGTACTTCTGGAAGCCGCTCGCGGGCATCATCGGCTACGACGTGCTGAGCCGCTTCGTGACGACGATCGACTACGACCGCCGGCTGGTCGAGCTGCACGACCCGTCCACGTTCCGCGCCGAGGGGCGCGGCGCGCCGCTCACGATGGTGCTGAACGGCGCGATTCCCGCCGTGGACGCCGTGATCGACGGGCACGCGGGGTTGTTCCGCCTCGACATCGGCAGCAGTTCCACGGTCGACCTGCACGGGCCGTTCGTGCAGCGCTTCGGCCTGGCGAAGAAGCTGCGCCATCCGCTCACCGCGGCGGGCGCGGGCTTCGGCGGCACGTTCGAGAGCCGCCTCGGGCGCCTCGGCCGCATGTCGATCGGGCCGCACGCGTGGCGCGATCCCATCGTGTCGCTGTCGCTCGCCACCGAGGGCGCGTTCGCGAGCCGCGACTACGCGGGCAACATCGGCAACCACCTGCTGGAACGCTTCCGCGTGACGTTCGACTACGAAGGCCGCCGGCTGTGGCTCGAACCCGGCGCGCGCGCGGGCGTGCGCGATTCGCTGTCGCGCAGCGGCCTGCTGGTGGGGCGCGTCGAGGATCGCTGGGAAGTGATGTCCACGCTGCCCGGCTCGCCGGCCGACGAGGCGGGCATCGGCGCCGAGGACGAACTGCTGAGCGTGGACGGCCGCCCGATGGCGGAGTGGACGCACGCCGCGCTCGAGGACCTGCTCGACCACGGCCGCGTGGGGCGCGTGGTGCCGGTGGTGCTGCGCGGCGCGGACGGGCCGCGCACCGTGAAACTGGTGCTGCGCGAGGTGCTGCCGTGACGCAGGCCGTGCGCCGCGCACTCGCGGCGGCGGCCGTGGTGCTGGGCATCGCGTCGCTCGCGCTGTCGGGCGGCTGCTCGAAGACCTCGCCCGTGCTGGCGCTGCCGAACCAGCGGCCGGTCGCCGAGATCACGCAGGCGCCCACGAGCACCACCACGCCCTACTGGTACGCGTACGAGATGCGCTGGTCGGGCCACGATCCCGACGGCAGCATCGTGCGCTGGGAGTACGCCGTGGATCCGCCCACGGCCGCGAACGCCGAGACCACGTGGACGAGCACGCAGGAGAACCGCACGGTCGTCACGTTCCGCGCCACCACGGTGGACTCGGTGGGTGCGCCGAGCGCGCACGACTTCCACGTGTTCGTGCTGCGCGCGGTGGACGATCGTGGCGGCAGGTCGGAGCCGCAGTCGCGCGCGTTCAACGCGTACACCGTGACGCCGACCGTGCGCATCCTGGCGCCGCGCCCGAGCCACCTGCTCACCACCACCGTGGGGTCGTCGTTCTCGATCCGCATCACCGGCACCGATCCCGACGGCCGCACCACGCAGATGCCGGTGAAGTACCGCTACAAGGTGTTCGGCGAGGGCGGCCGCGACTTCGACTTCCTGACGCTGCTCGTGAACCCCGACTCGCTGCGCCGCTACTACGCCCCGGCGTTCGCGACGTGGGACTCCGTTTCGAGCGACACCGCCGTCGTGCTGCTGCAGGACCTGATCCCCGACCGCGACTACGTGGTGGTGGCGATCGCCGAGGACGAGACCGGTGCGTACTCGCCGATCTTCAACTTCGACATGAACATGCTGTACGTGCACGTGGACAACCGGCTGCTGCCCGGGCCGCGCATCCGCGTGTTCAACCCGTCGTTCGACTTCACCACCGGAGGCGCGTACAGCACGCGACCCGTGGTGAACACCGAGGTGCCCGCGAACGAGCCCGTGCAGATCAACTGGGCGGCCACGGTGTCCGGCGGCGGATTCGTGACGTCGTACCGCTGGGCGGTCGACATCCAGGACGTCACCGACGACACGCCGCGCTCGAACGAGGAGACGGACCTCGCGCACTGGAGCGCGCCATCGGTGTTCACCACGCGCGGCGTGGTGCCGCCCGTGCCGGGGGTGCTGCCCGACCAGCCGATCGTGAAGAACTTCTACGTCGAGGCCACCGACAACGGCGGCAACAAGAGCCTGGCCGTGGTGCAGTTGATGTTCGTGCAGCCGGCATTCGATCGCCCGCTGCTGTTCGTGGACGACACGCGGTTCCGCACCGACCGGCTGGCGGCGAACGGCTGCACGCAGCCGCCGGCCGAAGCGTGGCCGACGTCGGCGGAGCTGGACACGTTCCTGTACGCGCGCGGCGGCGTCCCATGGCGCTGCTACCCGGCGGGCACGCGGTCGGCGCCGGGCATCTACGCGGGCTACGACTTCGACACGCTGGGCACACGCGGGTCCGACGTGCCGATCGTGTCGCTGCGCACGCTGGGCCACTACCGCCACGTCGTGTGGTACGTGGACCGGCAGTCGGCCACGTACCAGGGCTCCGACATCCGGCTGAACCCGATCACCTCGCTGCGCTACATGTCGACGCCGGGCCGCTCGAACACGCTCGCGACGTGGGTGCGCCAGGGCGGGCACCTGTGGCTTTACGGCGGCGGCGCGGCCACTGCGATGCAGCTGCCGTGGGAGCTCGTGCAGCCGAACGGCGGCGTCTTCTCGTCGACCGACGGCGAACTGGTGCCGGGCCGGTTCATGTACGACCTCTGCGGCTGGCGATCCGAGATCACGATCGGCACCATGATCAACGCGTTGCAGGCGCCGCCGCCCGAGAACCGCACGCCGGGCGTGAACTGGGCACTGCTGCCGGGTGACCTGCAGGAGAAGACGTACATCACCGACGACGTACCGCCGCAGCGGTTCGACTTCGATTTCTACCAGTCGTACTGCTTCGGCGAGTGGATCTCGAAGCCCAACGCGACGTCGGAGCGCGACGGGGTGGGCCGCGAGGTCGCCGTGCTCGACACGCTGTACAACGGCGCGGGTGGCACGGTGCAGCAGCGTCCGGTGATGACGTACTTCCACGGCCCGCAGAGCGGCACCGTGGTCTTCAGCGGGTTCCCCGTGTGGTACCTGCGCCGGGAACACGCCATCGCGATCTCGGACTTCGTGCTGCAGGGCGTCTGGAACCTGCCGCGGCGCGCCGTCGCGCGCTGACGCCGTCCCGCGAAACGACGCGGCCCCGGAGCGCGAGCCCCGGGGCCGATGTGTTTCCGCGCGCGCGGCGCGACGTCACTTGCCGGTCTGCAGCGTGATCCAGGCCTGGTAGACGCGCAGCTTCTTGTCGGACACGTCGCCTTCGCGATCGGCCATCGACCTGGCCTTGTCCGCGAGCATCCTGCGCATCTGCAGCAGGCGCTGCTCGGCGGCGAGCGCGGCCGCGTCGCCGCTCGCGCCCAGCGACGCCTTCGCGATCAGGTCGAGCTCGGCCTCGGCCACCTTCAGCACCTGGTTGCCGTAGTCGGTCTGCGCCGACGCGAGTGCGGCCTCGGCGTTCCACGACTCCTCGAGCCGGTCGTACACGGCCTGGCGCTGCTGCTCCACCTTGCGCGTGCGGTCGAGGTCGGCCTTGTCGGCGTCGGCCTTGAGCTGCTTCGCCGCCTTGAGGCGCGCGTCGATCGCGCCGATGTCGCGCTTCTTGATCTCGGAGTTCGTGCGCGCCTCGATCGCCCGCGACTTCGCGGTGCGCAACGAGGCGTCGGCGTTCACGAGCAGGTTGCGCGCGCGCTCCATGTCGGCGCGCACGTCGGCGTCGGTGCGCACGGTCACGAGCTGCGGCCGCGCGGGAGACAGCGTGGAGGACAGCTCGGGCGCACGCGTCACCGAGGGCGGGGCGACCGGCGTCGGGGCGACCGGCGCCGGGGTGGGCGTGGGCGCCGGCGTCGCGGGCGCGATCACCGGCGCGGGCGTGATGCCGGCCGTGTCGGGCGCGGTCGGCGTCTGCGCGAGCGCGGGCATCGCGAACGACAGGGCCAGCCCGGCGCCGCCCAGCAGCAGCGCCCAGTCGGACCAGTGGCGGGGAAGATTCATGAGTGGGGACCTCCGTGGGGACTCGTGAGGCGGGCGGGATCAGTCACGGGCGGGCGGCAGCGTCGCGTCGTCGCGGCGCACCACCTGCTCGAGGAAGGTCGCGTTGGGAACGGCGATCGTGCGGCCGTCGGTTTCGAGCAGCGTCTGCATGGCCGAGATGGCGCGCAACCGTCCGCTCTGGCCGGCCATCTCCAGTTGCTGCCCGGCGCTGAACAGCCGGCGGGCGTAGAAGCCCGCCACCAGGTTGCGCGTGGTGTCGCGCGTGCCGAGCCCGAACGTGAGCCCGAAGCCCAGCGCCGCGCCCGAGAAGATGACGATCGTGAGGATGTTCAGGATGCGCGTGTCCACGCGCAGCTGGCCCAGCGCCACGATCACGACCACGAACAGCACGAAGCTCGACACGAAGCTGCCGAGCGAGCGCGCGAACGACAGGCCCGAGTCGCGCGCGTACGCGGTGACCGCGCGCGCGAGGAACTGGCCCAGCGCGTTGCCCAGCAGCAGCACGAGCGCGGCCGAGAACAGGTTCGGCAGGAACGCGAAGAACGCCGTGATGCCCGCGGCGATCTGCACCGCGCCCACCATCTCGGCGGCGCTCTGCAGGAACACGAGCAGCGCCAGCCAGAACAGGATCGAGGGCACGAAGCGGCGTCCGGGCTCGTGGATGCCGAGCCGCTTGAAGCTGTCGAGCAGCCCCGCCTTGTCGAGCGCGCCGTCGACGCCGGCGCGGTGCAGGACCTGCGACACGATCACCTGGAGCAGCTTCGCGATGATCCAGCCGATCACCGCGAGCACGATCGCGGTGACCATGCGGGGCGCCCAGTTGATGGCGTCCTGCCCGAGCTTGTTCAGCACCTGCATCACCGCGCCCTGGATCGAGAACGGTTCGTTCATCGCGGGTCTCCGTCCGAGGATTCGCGCAAGCCCAGCGCGCGGAACATCGTGTCCACCAGCTCCATCACGAGGGCCGTGAAGCCCAACCAGCTCATCTCGATCGCACGCGCCGTGGTCTGGCGCTGGTTGATGCCTTCGAGCACGTGCGCGAGCAGTCGTGGCGACGGATCCTCGCGCAGCGCGGCGAGCTGCGCCACCGGCTCGCCCTCGGGCGGTGTGCCGGTTCCGGATGCGTCCACGTCGCTCATCGATGTCTCCCCGGGAAGTCGTGCGTCAGTCGGTCGAGGATGTCGGGTGCTCGAGCAGTGTCCAGCGTCGGCGGAACTCCTCGCGCCCGCGCGCGATGCGCATCTTCACCGCCGACAGGCCGAGCCCGAGCTGGTCTTGGATCTCCTTGTACGAGAGTCCGTCCACGTCGCACAAGACGAGCGGCACGCGGAGCGAGTCGGGAAGCGAATCGAGCACGGCACGAATGCGGGCGCGCTCCGAGGCGACTTCGGCCTCGGAGGCGGGGTGTTCGTCGACCTTCAGCTGAGGCTCCAGCTCGGGCTCGTTCGCGTCCACGAACGACTTGCCCTTGCGGGAGCGCATGAAGTTGAGGCAGTGGTTGACCTTGATGCGTTGCAGCCACGTCGAGAAGCGCGCCCGCTCCTCGAACGAGTCGAGCTTGAAGAACGCCTTCACGAACACTTCCTGCGCCAGGTCCTCCGCGTCGTCGGGCGAGCGCGTGAGGTAGCGGCAGTTCGCGAGCACGGCGGACTGGTGCCGGCGGACCAGCTCGGCGAAGGCGTTCGTGTCGCCGTCGGGAGCGCCGAGCGCTTCGCGCACCAGCAGTTCGTCCGGCGACTCGGGCATTCCCGCTCTCCATGAAGAGGGACAACCGCGACCGCCGGAAAGTCACAGGCGTGCGCGGCCGAGGGGGGGCGAGGCCGACGGGGGCGGCTCGCACCAGGGGGCCGCGACCATAAGGTCATGCGCCGCGCGTCTCAACCCGAACGTCGTGCACTCCTTCGGCCGGCGACCTCCGCCCGGAGGACGGCCCTGCGGCGTACCGCAATCCCGGCCGCCGGGCAGGAGCCGTGCACGGGATAGCGCGATGAAGCGGTACCACCCGGAGTGCCGTCTTTGGACGGGTTAGCAGTTCCACCTTGTCCGACGGGTGCGACCCGGGCATCATCTCGCACCCCTTCGATGTGACTTCCAGAGACCCACCCGTGTCTGGAGGGCCGGCAAGGGCGAGTGGGGCCGCATCTCGGCTCGCCTCAAAGGCAACCGGGTATCACCAGGGGGTTTGGGAAGCCCGGTCGTCGGGATGCGGCTCCATCGCCCTTGCCTCCCCCGACACCTCCGGTTCCGTCCGGAGGTGCAAACAGTCCGGGTGGGTCGGTGGAACACGCGCGGCGCCGAGAAGCCGCGTGTGACCCCATCGAAGGACAGCCTGCACTTCCGCCGTCCACCCATGATGAATCTCGCCGGAACCGTTCCGTCGGTCGGTGCGCGCCCCCTCGGGCGCATGTCGTCGGACTCCGGCGAGAGGATGACCTGGAGAGCCCGCTGCGGACTCGGTGGCCCACCATCGCCACGCCGCCGCGACTCGACGGGTGGCGGTCCAGTCCGTCCCACGTGTGCTGGACCGCCTCAGCTAAAGTGCCGGCGTTCGTAAGCGCCCGATTCCACCAGGGCATGGGCCCGGGGTCGGGCGCCGGCCTTTTTCCCGTCTGACCTTCGGGACCCCCGTCCCACCGGCAAGGAGCCGAATCATGAAGCCTCGCGCCTGGATGCTCGCCGTCGCCGTGCTCGCACTGGCCACCACCGCTCGTGCGGAAGACGCCAAGCCGATCGAACCCGGTCCGTGGAAGTTCGGCACCACGATGGGCCTGAACCTGTCGCAGAGCGCGTTCAGCACGAACTGGGCGGGTGGCGATCGCGGCTCGCTGGTGTGGGTGCTGGGCACGCAGTCGTCGGCCGAGCGCCAGTTCAGCAAGGCGTTCAACTGGTCCAACTCGCTGAACCTCGCCTACGGCCAGACCGCGCAGCAGGTGCCGGGCACGTCGGCCACCAAGCTGCAGTGGGACAGCCCCGACAAGACCACCGACGCGATCGCGCTGCAGTCCGTGGGCCGCTGGACGCTGGGTGGGCTCATCGATCCCTACCTCGCGTTCAACGCCGAGTCGCAGTTCCAGGACCAGAGCGATCCGCGCGGCAAGTTGTCGCTGAACCCGATCAAGCTGAAGGAATCGGCGGGCATCGCGCGACTGCTGTTCAAGACCGAGGACAGCGAAGGCCTCACGCGCCTGGGCTTCGGCTTCCGCCAGACGATGGCGAAGACGTTCACCGACGCGCTCGGCGAGAACACGCAGAGCTTCACCACGAACGACGGCGGCGTGGACTGGCAGACCGACGTGAAGAAGCCGCTGATGGACAAGAAAGTGCTCTACAAGGGCACGCTGCTCGTGTATCAGCCGGTGTTCTACAGCAAGTCGAGCGCGCTCGAGACCGTGGACGCGTCGCTGCGCACGGCGCTGCCGGGCCGCGAGAGCATCGCGGACTTCTGGAAGGCCACCGACATCAGCTTCAACAACAACTTCTCGGCGCAGATCACGAAGAGCCTGGGCGTGAACCTGACCGCGCAGTGGGTGTACGACAAGTTCGACGCCGCGGCGCTGGTGGACCCGACGCTGGCCGCGAGCACGGACCCGGCGGTGCTGGCCTCGTACGCCGCGCAGGTGGACAAGAACGTGCGCAAGGCGGGTCAGTTCAAGGAAGTGCTGGCGCTGGCGCTGACGTACCGGCTGTTCTAGGCCGGAGTATTCATGAACGGCGAGCCGAGAGTGCGAGATGACGGCGGCCCGCAAGGCGCGGGATCGGGCCGCACCGCAGGCGTGTCGGTGGCACGCCGAGGAGCGCCCCGATTCCGCAACGCAGCAGGCCGGTGGCAGATCGCACTCGCAGGCCGCCGGCTCATGAGTAGTCCGGGCTAGTCCTCACACAGTGCTGAACGGTCGCGACGGATCGCGACCCGACACGCGGCCCCGCGGGAGTGCCTCCCCGCGGGGCCGTCGTGCGTTGGGGGGGAGAGACCACCTTCCCCTTGGAGTTCCCCTTCTTGCTTCTCGGGACGTGGTCCGCAGCGACAGGCGATATCCTCGCAATGCAGCGATGCCCGGAAACCTGCCAAGTCAACCACCAGCGCGCGCCAACTCGTGGCGTGACCCGAACAGATACCGTGTCGCGGCACTCAGAGATCCCTTCGCCGGCCGCGATCAGAATGAGATGCACCTTGCCACCGACGGCCGGGTCCAGGCGAAGCTCACAGCGACCAAGCCGAACGAGGCCGGGATTGCCCGCCGAGTCTTCGACGGTGAAATGGTGGTACTTGGGAGTATCCGACTCCGGCCCCCCCGGATGCTCCTCTGGGGTTACTGCCCCCTCACCTGGGGGGGCGACAGCCCCCTCGAGCGGGAGCCCCTCCTCGGAGCCGTACTCATGGATGCATCCTCTGATCTCTCGGATAGGTCGGCCGTTGAGCCATCCCGTCCGCCTTCCCTCGCCATCAACTAGGACTGCCGAGACACGTGCACTGTTCCACGCACCGACGCTGACTTGAACACGGCCGACCGATCGCTCGCGCGGGGCTTGCTGCGAACCGGATGCGCACGCGCCTAGCATGAGCATTGCGAGAGCCAAACTCACCGAGGGAAGTCTCATGCAATCTGGGCAGGCCTAGCGAATGACCACAAAGCGGACGACCGCTGTCGTTCCGGATCGCAACCGCGCGAGATAGACACCCGGAGAACATCCTTCAGCGCGCCAGTCCCATGTCACTGATTCGGTGCCGACCCCGTAGCTGCACTCGACCGCGCCCACCCTCCGGCCGCGGACATCGAAGATCTCGACCACATCGCGACCGCGGGCCAGACCGGTGACACGAAACTCAACCGGCCCGGATGCGGGGCTGCGTCGAACATGGAGGCTTGAGTGAGCCGCCTGCGGCACCGGTTCCACGCCAAGAACACCCGAGTACCCGATGGTGAGTGACCCGGCGGACGAAGAGTACATGACCTCGTATGTGCTCCCCACGGGGCCTGCGGTTGTCACGGCCACGATATCCGTGGCGAATACTCCTGAGGCGTCGTAGCCAGAAGCGCTGAGCGAGAGGCCAACGTCGTTGTAGACATTCACAATGTAGCGACCATCGACCGCGGTCGGCACGTCGATCTCGTACGCGGTCGGAAGGCCATCAGCGCTCCCTCCGTTGTCGTGTTCGGAATGCACGTCCTCGATGGTTGCTCCGGGTATCTCGTAAGTGCCCTCGCCCGTGGCTGCGTCGCGCATCATACGGCGGCCGAGCGGGTCGACGATCTCAATTCGCCTGGCGCCGTCTGCCAAGAGGCTCAGCCCCGCGGATTGACCTGACGCCGCCAGGGCCGGCGACCCGAGCGGGAGTCCCGCGGGCTCGACATACCGCGCCTGGGTGAACACGTTCTGATACTGCCCCTCGATCAACTTCGTGAAGTTCCGCTCGTCAAAAGGATCTTTGATCGAATACGTTCCACGAGCGCCGCCATCTGGTCGAAATGAAGAAGTCATTCCATCGGCAACGACCCAGTGCCCGCCATACGGACCGACGTTGAGCTGCACGGCGATATCGTGGACCAGCAGGCTTTCAACCAGCGCAGCCGTGTTTGGTCCCTCCGGAATGGGCACCGAACGAAGCCGGGGATGTGTGTACGTGTCCGCAATCGTGGGGATCGAGTTCCAGTACACCCGGCCCACATCGTTCACTACGGGGATCACTGAGGTGTTGTGTTGCCCGATGCGTGTTGCGTGGCCCGCCGAAGTAACCTGATAGGTTGCCAAGGGATTTGAGCGGACGCCGCGTTCGACCAAGAAGGTGTCGCCGTCCCGCAGTCGCGTGTCATCCCCCGTGTGGGGCGTGAACGTTACGCTGCTGCCGTCGGGGGCCACGCCCGATAGCACACACACCTGGCTAGGGTTGTACCCGTTCTTCCGTTGAAGGAACGCGTTGAGGCTGTCAACGGAACAATTGAACCCCGCGAAGGTGTATGCCATGGCCAACGCAGTGATCTTGCATCCAGTCGCATCCGTGAATCGTCGCCATCCCACGACCTCGTTCCCGGCCAGGTACCCACCGTGGCGGTGCCCCGTAGTCTGTGATTGCCTGACCACGGTGTCGGCGCTCCCGTTGACGATCTTGAACCGTGGCCAGAGCGAGAACGCCGCGAGACGCGATCCGGCGTAGATGTTGACAGGGAATGGCGGGCCGCAGATCCGGCTGAGCAGCACTCCGTCAAACCGGACGCTCGCGACGCGCTTGCTTCGCTTGATCTTCGGCAACGGCAGCTCCTGCGCATCCAAATACCGGCCACCAACTTCGTAGACATACGAGGTCTTGGGGTCGGATGGGCGTGCCGTGTGTAGCGGGTGATTGGTTCCCGCACACGTGAGCGGCCCCGAGTTGAAATAGTCGCGGACATGCGTTCCAACGCTCAGCCGGGCGATGCTCGTGTCGCCGTCGACATAAGTCACCGTGACTGTCGCCAGCGGCTTTCCGAAGTCCGCAAACACTCCGGTACCGGCGTAGATGTTGACCCCCGTCAGCATCGTGCCGAGTGAGGTCGCGAACTGAGGGGGGGGTGACCGAGTACGTCGAATAGGACGCGGGCTGACCGCTATTGACCTCGAAGTAGATGCCGTCGTTCGCAAGGCTGTTGAAGAGCGCGACCGAGTCCCCAGATCCAGGCGTCGGCCGCATCACGAGGAGTGGTGGGGGGCTTGCGAACGAGCTCGGGTACCCGCCGTCGAGATGATCGAGCGTGTTGGCGGACGCAACGCGATCTGCGTAGAGGTGAAATGTCTTGAACGCGGCGGCTGCGTTGGTCGGGGCCCGAGCGGCTTCGGCTCGAAGCGGCAGCAGAGTGACGACTGCTCCGGCGAGGAACAAGACAGGCTTGATCATGTCGAAATCCCTCCCCGATGTTCGCGCACAGCGGTTGGCGTCTGCGCGTCGCGCTGGGGAGCGGGCCGCGCGACCGAAGCCTAGCTTTATCGGCCTCAAGAACAAAGGCCTGCAGAGAGGTGCATGCACAAGCCAGCTTCTCCACCAGAGGGGCGGGGCCCGAAGTCGTCCGCTACAGAACCACCCCGCCAAGCCGCCCGCCCCCGCTACCCGATCGCCGGCCGTTCCCGGTGGTGGGACGTGCGCGACTGGTAGAGGTCGCCCAGGTCCAGCAGCGTCGCTTCCTCGAACGGCGCGCCCACGATCTGGAAGCCCGCGGGCATGCGCTCCTTGCCGAACCCGCACGGCAGCGCGATCGCCGGCAGGCCGCACGCGTTGCCGATCGCGCCCACCGGGTCGCCGTACGGCAGCGCCGCGTTCAGGTCCATGTCCACCGGCGGCGCCACCGACTTGAAGTTGGGCGAAACGATCACGTCCCAGCGGTCGAAGAAGTCCGCCACGCGGCGCTGCAGCTCGGCGCGCATGCGCCACGCCTTCGTGGCGTCCACGCCGGTGATCGCCTCGTTGATCTCCCACTGCCGCGGCGCCATGTCGTCCACCAGCTGGTTCACGCGGCCGTCGCGATGGAACGGTTCGAACGCGGTGAGCGCTTCCATCGTGATGAGCAGGCCGGCCACCTCGCTCGCGGGATAGTTGGGCAGCTTCGTCTCGTCCACCTGCAGGCCCGCGCGTTTCAGCTCGACCACCGCCGCGTCGAACGCGGCCTTCACCTCGGGCTCGCCGGTCTTGTCCCACTCCAGCGGCACCAGCGCGGCGCGCAGCTGGCGCAGCGAACGGCCGGCGCGCGGCGACAGGTTCAGGCGCTCGTTCGCGCTGCTCGCGTCGGCCGGGTCGTTGCCGGCGATCACCTGGAGCACCAGCCGGCAGTCGTTCGCGGTGCGGCAGAGCGGGCCCAACTTGTCGAACGTGTCGGCGCACACCATGGCGCCCGTGCGCGGCACGAGCCCGTACGTGGGCCGCAGCCCCGTGAGTCCGCAGAACGCCGACGGGCACAGGATCGATCCCCACGTTTCGGTGCCGATCGCGAACGCGGCGAGCCCGCCCGACACGGCGGCGCCCGAGCCCGAAGACGAGCCGCCCGTCCAGCGCGACGGGTTCCACGGGTTGCGGCCCGGCCCGCTCACCGACGCGTTCGCGAACCGGTAGCCGAGCCCGCCGGCGAACTCCACCATGGCGGCCTTGCCCAGCAGCACCGCGCCCGCGTCGCGCAGCCGCGTGACCACGGTGGCATCGTGGTCGAACACCTGCGTGGCGAGCGGCTTCGCGCCCCACGACGTGGGGATGCCCTTCGTGGCCAGCAGGTCCTTGGCGGCGTACGGAATGCCGTCCAGCGGCGAGAGCAGCTTGCCCATGGCGGCGCGCTTCTCGGCCGCACGCGCCTGTTCGCGCGCGAGGTCGGCGGTCACGGTCTGGAACGCGTTGAAGCGCGAGTTGAGCCGGGTGATGCGCGCCAGGTAGCTCTCGGTGAGCTCGACGGGGGAGAGCTTGCGCGAGCGGATCAGCTGCGACAGGTCGGCGACCGGCTGGAACAGCACGTCCTCGGCGACCACGTCACTTGCCCCGCGTGCGGCGCACCGGCCGGAACACGTAGCCGAGATCCGCGCCCGCGCCCAGCGCGTGCTCGCGGATCGTCTTCAGCGTTTCGAGCGTGGCCGCGCGCTGGCGATCGATCTCGCTTCCGGCGGGCTTCGCCACGCGCACGGGCGCGGCGGGCGCGCTCTTCGCGGGCTTCTTCGCCGCGGGGGCCGGTGCGGCGGCGGCCGCGGGGCGCGCGAGCAGCGCCGCGGAGCCGGCGGCGACCAGCGCCACGAAGCGGCGTCGGGACAACGTGTCGGAGCGAGTCGGCTTCTTGCGCGTGCTCATGGATCCCTCCGTGGATGTCCGCGCGTGCGATCGCGCCGGGGTTCACGCCCGTGGGCGATGTCGCGCGCGCACAGGAGTAGCACGGGATCGGCGCACGGGAAACCGGGAACCGCCGGGCGGGGCATCGCCGCGAGCCCGGCGCGGCCGGCTGCAGCCCCGCGCCGCGTCTACCACGCGGCCGCGTTGCCCTCGCGGTCCAGCTTGCGGCCCTCGAACGACTCCATCAACGCGCGCAGTTCGGCGGGCATCGGGATGCTGCGCCTGGCCTCGTAGTCGTAGCAGACCTGCACGCTGCGCGCGGCCACGACCAGCCGCTGCGTCTGGTGCTCGCGGATCTCGTACTCGTACGCGAACGACTTGCCCCCCACCCACGGGCAGCGCACGCACAGGTCGAGGTTTTCGTGCACCAGCGCCTCGGAGCGGAAGTCCACCTCCACGCGCGCCAGGATGAACGGCACCGCGCGGTAGTTGTTCGCGCCCTTCAGGCGCAGCCAGTACTCCTGCCGCGCCACCTCCAGGTAGGTGACGTAGACCGCGTTGTTGATGTGGCCCATCGCGTCGGTGTCGCGAAAGCGCGGCGTCAGCGGCGCGACCACGGTCCAGTGTCGTTCGCTCATCGGGTCCTCGGGGCGTACGGCGTCAGAACGCGTTCAGCGGGTGCAGGTGCGCGGGGCGCCCGCGGAACCACGGCTCGATCACCGCCGCGGCGCCGCGCACGTCGTCGACCAGCCCCACCTCGGCGGCGCGCACGGGCGACAGCGCGCCCGACACGATCGACGCGAGCACCGACGCGCTCGTGACCAGCCGCGGCAACCGCGCGCCGGCGGAACGGGGTGCGCCGCTCTCGGCGCGCACGTGCATGCGGCCGTCGCGCGCGTGCACGCGCCACGCGCGCGCGTTGGCGGGCAGCTGCGCGTCGGCGATCTCCAGCACGATCTCGCCGCGCGCGCCGGCCGCCACCGGCAGCGCTTCGAGCGCCGCCTTGGCGTCCACCAGCCGCAGCATCGCGCCGTAGCCCAGGTTGCCGCTGTCCTGCAGCGTGCGCACCGACACGCCGGGGCGCTGGTTCTGCGCCGCGCCGAGCACGGCCAGCCACGCGTTGTCGGGCGGCACGGCGGCCACGATCTCGGAGGCCTGCTCGCGCAGCGCATGCAGGTAGCCCCACAGGCCGCGATGCGCGGCGGGCGTGGCGGCCACGAACTCGTTCACCGTGATCACCAGCTTCCACGGGCCCTCGGCGGAGTCGACCTCGTACTGCAGGTAGCCCTCGATGTCGCCGCGGCGCTTGCCCTCGTACACCACCCAGTCACCGCTCGCGGTCCACAGCCGCTTCTCCCACCACTCCGGGCGGCGCTCCAGCGCGAAGTGCCCCTCGCGCGCCACGCGGTCGTACAGCTCCTGCACCTTGGGGCGGTCGGGGACGTGCGCCTTGCGCACGCGGCGCGACTCGTCGGAAGGTGGCAGCACGGTGGGCGGCACCGACAGCAGGTGCGCCACCTCGGCGAGGCCCCAGCCGAGCTTGGCGTACCAGTCGGCGCGGAACGCGTACAGCAGGCTCAGCGCGTCGCCGCGCGTGCGCAGCTCGCGCAGCGCGGCGCGCAGCAGCGCCTCGCCCACGCCGCGGCGGCGGTGCTCGGGCGACACGCCCACCGAGCCGATGCCGGTCACCGGCACGCGCACGCCGCGCATCCACGCCTGCAGCGGGTACAGCACGAGCGCGGCCACGATCTGGCCGTCGAGTTCGCCCACGCGCACGTCGCGGATCGTGAAGCGCGGATGGTCGAGGAAGAACTCCTTGCGGCCCTCCAGGCTCGACACGCGGTACGTGCGCACCATGAGTTCGGCGAGCGTGTCGACGTCGGTGCGGCGCGCGGGCCGGTAGCGCAATGCGGGCGGGCGGGCGGCGCGCGGCGTCACGGGCGGCCTCCGCGCGGCTGGCCGCGCGAAGCGCCGGCGGGGAGGGAGCGGCGCATCACAGGGACATCTCCTCGATCAGGTGGAACGACGCCACACCCTGCCGGGTGCGCGTGATCCCGGGGCCGCGCAGCGCACGGCCGTCGTCGGAGGCCCGCAGCACCTGCGGGGTCTGCCACTCGGGCGTGAACAGCGCGGTCAGTTCGAACGCGTAGCGCTGCTTCGGCAGCGGGCCCTGCTCGCCGATCATGGGCGGCGAGTCGAACTGCCCGCCCTGCACGAACACCTGCACCATCTGCACGGTGACGCGCTCGCCCGGCCGCCGCACGGCCACCTGCAGCCGCGTGCCGTCGGGGAAGTCGAGCTTGCCGCGCACGCGCAGCGCGCCGTTGTCCATGCGGTAGGGCTCGAACGCGCGCAGCAGCGGCTGCCCCTGCGTGAGCCCCGACGTGTCCGCCATGCGCTCGAACGACAACTCCGGCGCGCTCTTCGGCTTGCCCTGGCAACCGGCGAGCACGACGAGGATCGCGGCCGCGCCCGGCAACAGGGGCGCGCCGAATGGGAAGCGGGCACGTCGCATGCCGCGCAAGTTAGCAGGGACGATTCGCCGAACGCGAGCGGAGAGTGCGATCGAACGAAGATGACGAGGCCCGGACGCGGGTCGTGCTCAGCCGGAGACCGCGGTGCGCGTGCGTTCGAGCTGTCCCATGTGGCGCTCGGCGTGCGTCACCAGCACGCGCAGGGCGTCGCCCGCGTTCAGCACGAGCGCCGCCTGCAGCGGCGAGCGCACGCGCAGCGCGCGCAGGTCGAAGCCGTCGGCGCGGCGGATCGCGGCGGTCATGTCCTCGAGGTGGCGCTGGAAGGCCCGCGGCGTGTCGGCGCGCGGGGCGAGGCCGTCGTACGCGGCCGCGGTCGGCGCCTTCATGCGGTTCTGCTCGCGCATGGCCCACACCAGCAGCCGGCCCAGCAGCGAGGGCCGCCACGCCCGCGGCGATGCCGACGGGTGCGCCGCCGACAGCGCGACGTCGATCGCCCGCAGGTAGTCCTCGTCCAGCTTCATCACGTGTTCGAGCACCTGGTCCATGCTCCAGCCTCCGCCGGGAGGCGCGAGGCTCCGCGTGGCGGCGTCCGCGCCGTCGGTGGCCAGCCGGGCGCGCTCGGCGACCAGCCGCAGCCGGGCCTCGAGCTCGGCGAGCAGCGGCTGACGGAGCGGGTGCGCCGGCGTCAACGCGCGCCGTCCAGCGCCGTGTCCCAGGTGGCGATCACCATCGCGTCGGCGGGCCGGATCACTTCGATCACCAGCCGGCGCGGTTCGGTCTTCGCGACGCCGGCCGCGTCGGGCGTCACGGCCATCGGCACGCGCACCGACCGGCGCCCCGCGCCGTTCGTGGTGGCGCGGCCCGTGCGCACGGCGGTGACGCCGGCCACCACGCTGGCCTGCACGATCAGCGGTTCGGCGCGCGCCGTCAGCAGGTCCACGCGCACGGCGGCGCCGGCGGCGTCGAGCGCGCCGGCCAGCACGCGTGCGGGCGTCTGCAGGAACGCCGCGGGGTTCGCCACGCGCACCACGCCGTCGTACTGGCGCAGCGTGGCGCTCGCGCCGGGCGTGGCGCTGGCGGAGCGCAGCAGCACGCGCAGCGGGTGCGGCGCCCCGGGGCGCAGCGCGGCCACGTCGTCGCCACGGAACCAGCACGTGAGCACGCAGGGCTCGCGGCCGTTCGATGCGAGCACGAGCGGCTGCTCGAGCGAGCGGTGCTCCGACGCCGGCGAGGCGTGCGCGGCCAGGTCGCCGCTG
>JBGAOB010000377.1:0-3652 GCA_044222045.1 Candidatus Eiseniibacteriota bacterium | reverse complement strand
GCACGCACGCCGCACGGGGATGCCGGCGAGCAGGCCGTGAAGCCGTTCCTGCGCTGGGCCGCCGTGCGCCGGCTGCGCGCGCTGGCGCTCACGCACGACGACAACGACCACACGGGCGGCGCGCCGGCCGTGCGCCGGGGCGTGCGCGTGGACTGCGTGCTCGTGCCGGCGCCGCAGCCGCGGGTGCCGGGCCCGCTCGCGCGCTGGCGCGACGCGCGGCCGGTGGCGCGCGGCGACGTGCTGCACGATGCGCCGCGCGTGCGTGCGTGGTGGCCGCCGCCGGGAGCGACGGCCGAGCCGCTCGCGCAGCGCGGCGACAATGCGGCGGCGATGGTGCTCGAGGTGGGCGAGGGCGAAGGCCGCGCGCTGCTGATGGCGGACGCCGACAGCCTCGTGGAGGCGTGCATCCCGGCGGACGCCGGTCCCGCGTTGCTGAAAGCGGGGCACCACGGCTCGGGCTCCTCGAGCGGCGCGGCGTTCGTGCAGCGCCTGCGACCGCGCGTGGCGATCCTGTCGGTGGGGCGGCGCAACGCGTACGGGCATCCGTCGCCCGGCGCGATGGCTCGGCTCGCGGCGGTCGGCGCTCGGCGGGATCGCACCGATCACGAAGGGAGCCTCTGGTACGAACTGTCGGCGGCGGGTGCGCGGCGCGTGGACTGGCGTCATGGCGAGCCGCGTGCGTGGCCGTCGCCGCCGGCGGCCGCGCCGACGCCGCAGAAGTGAGCGCGCACGGCTTGCCGCGTCCCACGGCGGCGGATAGTCTGCGGCGTGGCCTTCGCACGCCCCGTCCGTCTCGCCGTGTTCGCGTCCGGCAACGGTTCCAACTTCGAGGCCCTCGCCGCGGCCGCGCGGCAGGATCGCCTCGGCGGCCCGATCGTCGCCCTGCTGTGCGACCAGCCCGGAGCGTTCGCGCTCGAACGCGCGCGCCATCTCGGCATCGAGGCGCTGACGCCGCCCACGGGGCGCTACCGCACGCGGATCGAGGACGAGCGGCCGTGGCTCGACGCGCTCCGCGAACGCGAGGTGGACGTGGTGGTGCTCGCGGGCTTCATGCGCCGGCTGCACGCGCCGCTGCTGTCGGCGTACGCGGGCCGGATGCTCAACATCCACCCGTCGCTGCTGCCGTCGTTCCCGGGGCTCGACGCGATCGGCCAGGCGTGGCGGCACGGCGTGCGCGTGACGGGCTGCACGGTGCACCTGGTGGAGGACGCGCTCGACGCGGGCCCGATCGTGGCGCAGGCCGCGGTGGACGTGGGCGAGGGCGAGTCGCTGGAGTCGCTCACGGCTCGCCTGCACGCCGCCGAGCACGCGCTGTACCCCGACGCCGTGCGCCGGTTCGTGGCCGAGCCGTGGCACGTGGACGGCCGGCGGCTCGTGTTCGGCGCGGGCCCGGGCCTCGCGGCCGCGTTCAAGGAGGCCGCGCGTGGCTGACGCGACGCCGCTCGACGTGCGGCCGCAGCTCGAGGCGGTGCTGTTCGATGCCGGCGGCACGCTGGTGCGCATCGACTACGAGTGGATCGCCGACATGCTGGCCGAGTACGGCCACATCGTGACGGCGGGCGACGTGCGACGCGGCGAGCTGATGGGGCGGCGACGCTACGACGGCACCGTGCGCGCGCCGCGCGCGCTGGCCCCGGGCGAGCCGCACCCGCCGCTCGGCAGCGCGGGTGACACGCGCTCGTACTTCGCCGGCATGCTGGAGGGCGCGGGCGTGCGGGCGCCGCTGCTCGACGAGGCGCTCGATCGGCTCTACGAGAAGCAGAAGCCGCCCGGCTACCTGTGGGGCCGCCCGGCCGAGGGCGCGCGCGCCGCGATCGACGAGTTGCGCGAGGCGGGCCTGCGGCTGTGCTGCGTGAGCAATTCCGACGGCCGCGCCGAGGCGCACCTGGTGGACACCGGCACGCGCGACGGCCTGGAGTTCGTGGTCGACTCGCAGATCGAGGGCGTGGAGAAGCCCGACCCGCACATCTTCCGGATCGCGCTCGAGCGGCTGGGCGTGCCTGCGGAGCGGGCGCTGTACGTGGGCGACATCCGCGGCGTGGACGAGGTGGGCTCGCGCGCGGCGGGCCTGCACTTCGTGCTGCTGGACCCGAGCGGCACGTACGCGGGGCCCGACACCGCGTGGATTCCCACGATCGCCGACCTGCCGCGCTGGATCGCTTCCCGTTTCCGACTTTCCGTTTCCGAGGGCCGCCCGACACAGTGACCGAAGTCCCCCGTGTTCGTCCCTTCAACCGGGCCGTCCCGTGAGACGGCCGAGGAGTTCGACATGCACGACACGCAGCCGATCGTGATTCCGACGGAATGGCTCGACGCCCGCCACGCGGTGGGCGACGTCGAGATCCCGGGCCTCCAGCCGTGGCGACGCGGCAAGGTGCGCTCGGTGTACGAGGCGGGCCCCGAGCACTTCGTGATCGTGGCGAGCGACCGCCTGAGCGCCTACGACTCGATCCTGCCGACGCCGATCCCGGGCAAGGGCGCGATCCTGTCCGCGATCTCGGCGTTCTGGATGCGGAACCTCGCGAGCGCATCGCCGCACCACCTGGTGAGCGACGAGCCGGCCGCGTTCCCGGAGCCGTTCCGCGCGTACGCGTCGCTGCTGCAGGGCCGCGCGCAGCTCGTGAAGCGTGCCGAGCGCGTGGACATCGAGTGCGTGGTGCGCGGCTACCTGACCGGCTCGGGCTGGAAGGAGTACCGCGCGAGCGGCACCGTGTGCGGCATCGCGCTGCCGGCGGGGCTGAAGGACGGCTCGAAGCTGGATCCCGCCCTCTTCACGCCCGCCACGAAGAACGACACCGGCCACGACGAGAACATCTCGTTCGAACGCATGGTGGAGATCACCGGGCGGGACACCGCCGAGGCGCTGCGCAAGCGCTCGATCGCGATCTACGAGGAAGCGCGCGCGTGGGCGTGGGCGCGCGGACTCGTGCTGGCCGACACGAAGTTCGAGTTCGGCCGCATCGGCGCCGAGTGGGTGCTGATCGACGAGGCGCTGACGCCCGACTCGTCACGGTACTGGGATCGCGCCGAGTACGAAGCCGGCCGGCTGCTGAGCTTCGACAAGCAGTTCGTGCGCGACTGGCTGGATCGCAGCGGCTGGAACCACGAGCCGCCGGCGCCCGCGCTGCCCGCCGACGTGGTGGCGAAGACGCAGGAGTGCTACCTGGAGGCGATCCGCCGGCTGAGTGGAGGCCCGAGATGACGTTGAAGGAGCCCGGGGCCGCGGAGCAGGGCTCGGTGTACGGCGAACGCGGCTGGCCGCGCGCCGCGCTGCTCTCGCTGTCCGACAAGGCCGGCGCGGCCGAGTTCGCGCGCGCGCTGGCCGACGGCGGCACGCGGATCCTGGCCAGCGGCGGCACCGCGTCGCACCTCGAGAAGGCCGGCGTGCCGGTGACGCGCGTGGAGGCATGGACCGGGTTCGGCGAGCTGCTGGGCGGGCGCGTGAAGACGCTGCACCCGCACGTGCACGCGCCGATCCTGGCGCGGCGTGACCGCGCCGAGGACCTGGCCGAGCTCGAGGCGCGCGGCGTGAAGCCCGTGGACCTGGTGGCGGTATCGCTCTATCCGTTCGAAACCGAGGGCGTGAAGCTCGACGACGCGGGCATGGTGGAGGAGATCGACATCGGCGGCGTGGCGCTGCTGCGCGGCGCCG
>JBGAOB010000376.1:0-3729 GCA_044222045.1 Candidatus Eiseniibacteriota bacterium | reverse complement strand
GCGCCCCCGCGCTGGGCCGCCACGTGAGCACGAGGATGCCGGCCACGATCAGCAGCAGGCCGGCGACCGAGAAGGCGCTCGCGCGTTCGCCGAACAGCGCCAGCGCGGCGGTCGCGGCGAGCAGCGGCCCGGTGCCGCGCGCGACCGGGTAGACGAGCGACAGGTCGCCGACCCGGTAGCCGCGCAGCAGCAGCAGGAAGTAGGCGACGTGGATGAGCCCGCTCCCGGTGACGAACGCGAGCGCGGTCGCGTCGGGCCGCCAGTGCGCCTGCGCCGCGTACACGAGCGCGAACGGCGCGTACGCGACCGCCGAAATCGTCACGAGCAGCCACATGAGCGGCCCGCTGCGCGCGCCCGGCCCGACCTGCTTGGTCCACAGGTTCCACGTGGCGTGCACGAGCGCCGACGCGAGCACGAGCGCGAGGGTGGCGAGCGTCATGCGCGCACCCTAGCAGGCCGGCGTCCGGAGCAACTCGACCGTGCCGGGCCGCACGGGATCGGCCACCGCGCGGGCGGGGAATGAACGCCCGGGGACACCGTTGCCGGCCGCAGCCTCGGCCTCGCACATCGCACGGTCCGGGCCGCGAGCCCGCGGCCCGGTCGGGCGGAAACACTTGCGCGCGGGACGCGAGGAACACATGGCAACCCGGAAAACGAGGCTTGATACTTGCACACTGACATACGGATTCGTCACACCGTCTCGTCCTCGGGGCAGCGTCGCCGGTGCGAAACCTCGGCGCTCCGCTCCGGCCGCCCGAACACGAGGAAACCGATGCCCATCCCGTCGGTCGTCCGCAGCCTGTGGTACACCGCCGCCGGTGTCGCCGCGCTCGTCGCGTTTGCGCCGCCGTCTGGCGCGGCGCCCGTGCCCTCGCAGTGGCCGTCGCGTGGCATCGGCGGAGGCGGCGCGGTCTACTGCGCGAGCATCAGCCCCTGGAATGGCGACGAAGTCTGGCTCACGTGCGACATGGGGGACATGTTCCGCTCGCTCGATTTCGCGGCGAGTTGGAGCACGATCCCCTCGGACCGCCTGTTCTCCGGCAAGCACTCCGCCGTGCGCTTCACCGAGAACCCGCTCGTGCTCTACACGCTCGCGAACAATGGCAACGGCTCGTACTACCCGGTCAAGAGCACCGATGGTGGTGATCACTGGTCGCCGATCGCGAACCCGGGCCAGAGCGCCCGCATCTCGGAGCCTTCGCGGACCCCGCGAACCAACAGCGGCTCGTGGTCTCGGACCAGTTCCGCTCTACTTCTCTTCGACCGGCGGCACTTCGTTCGGCCCGGCCGTCCACTCGGACACCACCGCCCAGGGGCTGCATCGCGCGGGCGCGTACTTCGACGGTCCGGACGTGTACGTCGCGACGAACAAGGGCCTGCTCGTCTCGCACGACGGCGGGGCCAGCTTTCCGCCGGCCGTCCAGACGATCGCGGGACTGAATCTCGCGCAGGAGGAGATCGCGTGGTTCACCGGCGCGCGCCAGGGCACCGCGCTCAAGTTCGTCTGCACGACGCTCGCACCCGCGGCGGTCACTCCGCAGATGGTGGGCTACGCCGTGACCAACTTTCGGAACGTCTATGCGTGGCGTCCCGCGCAGGCGGGCTGGTCTTCGATCAAGGCGGCCCTGCCGGCGCCGGCCACGGACAAGGTGATCTTCGCGGAGATGGTGAACGGCGACACCTCGACGATCTACCTCGCGGGCCAGACGACGGTCTCGGTGATGGGCACGCACGACGTCCACACGGTCTTCAAGTCGACCGACGGCGGGGCCCACTTCACCAACGTCTTCCTCGACGCGATCTCCGCCGGCAACAACCAGGACATCGCGACGGCCTGGCTGGGCGCGGGCTCGCTCCTGCACAACTGGTGGGCCGTGGGGCAGCCGCTCGGACTCGCCATCGACCCGCACGACGCGAACCGCCTAGTCGTGACGAACTCGAGCGGCCCGCACGTGAGCACCGACGGTGGCATTTCGTGGCGGCAGGGGTTCGTGGAGGCCGCCGACGCGAACGCGCCCGGAACGCCGGTGAACGCGGCGAAGACCTACCGCACGACGGGACTCGAGACCTCGGTCTGCTACTGGCTCGCGTGGACGAGCCCCACGAACGTGCTCGCCGCCTTCGCCGACCTGCTGCTGGTCCGCAGCAAGGACGGCGGCACCTCGTGGTCCTACGACTACTCGGGATTCCAGAGCGGCACGCGTGTCGGCGACCTTTCGACGATCGTCCGCCAGCCGGCGACGGGCATGCTCTACGCCTCCGCGGGCGACGTGGTCGGCTCCGCGGGCACCTGGAGCGACGGTGTCGCTGATCCCGCGATCTTCCGGGGCTACGTCGCCCAGTCGGCGGACGACGGCCAGACGTGGCAGGTCATGCACGACTTCCAGCGGCTCGTCTCGTCCGTCGCGCTCGATCCCACCGACCCGGCCCGCCTCTACGCCACGATCGTCAATCATGCCGGCCCCGGCGTGGGCGGCGGCGTGTACGTCTGTCACGACGTCTCGCTGGGAGCCGCATCGGTCTGGGATTCGCTGCCGCGACCGGCACGCACCCAGGGTCGCGCCACGAGCATCCAGGTGCTCTCGCACGGCGAACTGGTCGCGACCTACACCGGTCGCACGAACGCCGCCAACGTGTTCGTGGACAGCTCGGGCGTCTTCTTCAGCAGCGACGGCGGCCAGTCGTGGGCGGACCGCACCGACGTCGGCATGCGCCAGTTCACGCACAGCCTGACCGTCGATCCCGGCGACGCGACGGACAGCACCTGGTTCGCCTGCGTCCGGAACGTGCCGACGAACGCCGCCGCGGCCGGCCTGTACCGTACGACGGACCGCGGGCGCAGCTGGGCGAAGGTCTTCGCGCTGCCGGCGCTCTCGTGCACATTCGATCCGCGCCATCCGGGCGAGATGTACCTGTGCACCGAGTTCGACGGACTCTGGCATGCGACCGGAGCCTCGGGACCTTCGCCGAGCTTCGCCGCGTGCGCCGGATATCCCTTCCGGCGGCCGACCCGCGTGTTCTTCTCGCCCCACGACTCGACGCAGGTCTGGGTGACCAGCGAAGGCAACGGCATCCGGCTCGGGACCATTCCCCTCACGACCGCGGTGGAGACGCCGGGCCGGCCGCACGGCTCGGTTTCGCTCGCGTGCGCGAACCCGATCCAGTCCGGCGCGACGATCGTCTACACGCTGCCCGCGCCGGCGCGAGTGTCGCTGGTGATCCGCGACGTGACAGGGCGAACGGTGGCGAGGCTCCAGGATGGCGACGCACCCGCGGGCCGGCAGCAGGTGCGATGGAACGCGGACGGCTCGCCCTGCGGCGTCTATTTCGCCCAACTGTCGGCCGGCGGCCGGCGAGGAACCGCGAAGCTCGTCGTGGCGCGCTGAGCGCCGGGCGGTGGCGCGGCGGCCCCGCTCTCTCGCTGCCGCCCCCCACGACCCGGCCGCGCCCGCCGGCTCCGCCGTCCCGCCTACATCCGGAACACGCCGAACTTCATCTCCGGGATGGGGGCGTTGAGGCAGCTCGACAGCGCCAGCGCCAGCGCGCTGCGCGTCTCGCCCGGGTCGATGACGCCGTCGTCCCACAGCCGCGCGGTCGAGTAGTACGGGCTCCCCTCCTCCTCGTACTTGTCGAGCGTGGGCTGCTTGAACGCGCGCAGCTCGTCGTCGCTCAGCTTCTTGCCCTGCGCCTCGAGCGCGGTCTGCTTCACCTGCGCCAGCACGCTGGCCG
>JBGAOB010000375.1:0-3670 GCA_044222045.1 Candidatus Eiseniibacteriota bacterium | reverse complement strand
GCGTCGAGCACGCGCTCGAACGCCGCCGACAGCACGTGCTGGCCGGTGTGCTGCTGCATGTGGTCGAAGCGCCGCCGCCAGTCGATCGCCGCCCGCATCGTGTCGCCGGCGGGCGCCGCGCCCGTGAGCAGGTGCCACACGCGGCCGTCGTCGTCGCCCTGGACGTCGTCCACGCCCACGCCGCCGAGCGTGCCGCGATCCGCGAGCTGTCCGCCGCTCTCGGGGTAGAACCACGTCCGCTCCAGCTCCAGCGCCGGCCGGCCGTGCCACTCGCCGACCTCGGCGACGCGGGCCTCGAAGGCCGAAGTGTACGCATCGTCGTAGTACAGGCGTTCGCTCGCCACGGTCACTTCCCTCCCGGTCGCGGCAGGCCCCAGCGCTTGAACAGCCGCCAGAGCGTGGTGCGCGAGACACCCAGCTGCTTGGCGGCGGCGGTGGCGTTGCCGTGGTGGCGCTCGAGCACGCGCAGGATGTGTTCGCGCTCGACCTCGTCCAGCGACTTCGCGTCGCGTTCGGTGCGCTCGGCCGCGAGCGCGGCGGCCACCGCCTCGGCCACGGCCTGGCTCTGCGCCACGTGCCGCGTGAGCAGGCGCGGCGTGCGCACGGAGGCGGGGAGGTCGTCGGGCCGCACCACCGCGCCCTCCGAAACGGCCACGGCGTGCTCGATCGCGTTCTCGAGCTCGCGCACGTTGCCGGGCCAGTCGTATGCCTCCAGCAGCACGATCGCGTCGGCCGAGAACGCGAGCCCGGGGCGGTCGTTGCGCTTGGCTTCGCGGTCGAGGAAGTACGACGCGAGAAGGCCGATGTCCTCGCGACGCTCGCGCAGCGGCGGGATCTCGATCTGCACCACGTTCAGCCGGTAGAACAGGTCCTCGCGGAACCGTCCCTCCTGGACGGCGTGGTGCAGGTCGCGATGCGTGGCGGCCACCACGCGCACGTCCACCAGGCGTGTCGAGTTCTCGCCGAGCCGCCGCACCTCGCTGTTCTCGAGCGTGCGCAGCAGCTTCACCTGCGTGGCCAGCGGCATGTCACCGATCTCGTCCAGGAACAGCGTGCCGCGGTCGGCCTCCTCCACCAGGCCGATGCGTTCGCCGCCGGCGCCCGTGAACGCCCCGCGGGCGTAGCCGAACAACTCGCTCTCCAGCAGCGTGTCGGGCAGCGCGGCCACGTTCACCGCCACGAACGGTCCCGAGGCCCGGCGCGACAGCAGGTGCAGCGATCGCGCGACGAGTTCCTTGCCGGTGCCGCTCTCGCCGGTGACGAGCACCGTGCTGTCGGTGCGCGCGACCTTCGCGACCAGTCGGAGGATGCGCTGCATCTTCGCACTCGCCCCGAGGATGGGCGGCAGCGTCAACTCGCGCGGGGTCGCGCGCGACGAGGTGCTGGCCGCGGGGCGCGGAGCGGGCGAAACGGGACGGGCGTCCAGGGTGCCTCCGGGGACGGACAGATGATGTAGCGGCGTTGGTGTTGCAAACTGCCACACCGAGGAAATCCCCAGCAAGCCGTGGAGGGTGCGCGGAAGATTGCAGACGCAGGCGGGGAAACCCGGATCGGCCATGGACTTCGCACCCGTCCTGATGTCGCCCGGCCAACTCGTTGCGCCGCAAGGCATCGCCCGGACCGACTGCAATCTTCCGCGCACCGGGCTCGCCCGGGGCTCGAAGGTCAGGGCTGGGGATCGTCGCTCGACGTGGGCGATTCGACCAGCGTCAGGCGCGGCGGGTGCGAAGCCGGTTCGCGTGCAGGCACCTGCGGGTCTCCCGCGGCGCGATCGGCGAGAGTCGCGGGCACGGCCGCGGCGATCGGCGTGGTCGGCACCACCACCGGCACGGCCTCGATCTCCTCGAGCCGCAGGTAGAAGAACGTCCACGCGTACTGGATCGCCGGAAGCAGCGCGGCCAGGATCATCCAGCCCGCGGACGCCCAGAAGTTCATGCCCGGCGCGGGCAGCAGCAGGTAGCCCGCCGTGGACACGAACCACACCGACAGCACGATCGCCACCGACAGCGCGATCATCTCGAGCCAGCGCTCGAAGCGTCCCTCGGTGATGCCGAACGAGCGCGTGATGGCGTCCACCGCGGTGCCGGGTCGCAGCACCACGGCTTCCGTCGCCATCGACAGCCGGAACGCCAGGAACAGTCCGAGCGGCAGGAAGAACAGGCTCGGCACCTGCAGGAACGAGTTCCGCAGGATCAGGAACAGGCCCGAGGGACTCAGCACGATCGTGCGCACGACTTCGGTCACCATGAGCCACGGCACACGCGCGGCGCCGCGGCGGTAGCACGCACCCACGGGCGCGGGCGGACGGCCGGGCGGCGTGTTGTACACCGACTGCGCACGGAAGCGCAGCATCGACATCACGACGAGCGACGTGAGGAAGTCGCCCACCAGCACGCCGCACGACAGCAGCATGGTGCGCAGCGTGACGTCGCCGTCGAGCGGAGGCAGCAGCGGGAACGCCAGGATCCACGGCAGCCGCAGCAACAGCGGCACCGCCAGGGAATGCGTGGGATCGCGCCGGACCGCGAGGTCGAAGGCGAGCGCGAACGCGTGCCGCGCCGAAATGGGGAGTCGTCGATGGGGTGACATGAAGTGGGCGCGCGGAGGACCGCGCGACCGTTGACACTAAGAGCGCGCGATTCCTACTGTCAACGCTTCCACCGTGATTCTTCGACCCCGGGAGCCCCATGAGCGCGAAAGTCCGATCGACCCCCGCCCCCACGCCCTTCTCGCACCCCCTGCACCTGGCCGCGCTGTGCCTGCTGGCGGGAGTGATCGTGGCCCTGCAGGCGTTCCGCTCCGCGGATCCGGAGCTCTGGTGGCAGCTCGCCGTGGGTCGCCACACCCTCTCGCACGGCCTGCCCGGCGCCTCGTTCGGCACGTGGTTCGACCCGGGCACGCCGGCGGCCCCGCCGCACGCGCTCGCCGGCGGCCTGCTGGCGGCACTTTGGGGCGCGTTCGGCACGTCCGCGCCGCTCGTGCAGCGCTCACTGCTGGCCCTCGCGGCGTTCGCCGTGGCGATCGTCGCCGCGCACCGCCCCGGGCCCGGCGCGAAGGCCCCCGCGGCCCCGCGCGCCTCTTTCGCGCTGGTCGCGCTGGTGGGCTGGTGCGCGCTGGCGGGCCGCGGCTTCTGGCAGGCGCACCCGCTGCACCTGGCGGCGCTGCTGCTGGCACTCCTGCTGGCGGCGCTCGAGGCATGGCGTGCGGGCTCGGACCGGGCGGCGTGGGCGCTGCCGGCGCTGACGCTGGCGTGGGCGTTCGCCGACGCGAGCTGGCCGGTCGCGGCGGGCGTGCTGCTGGCGTACCTGGCCGACGCGTGGATCCGGCGTGACCCGCGCGCGCGCACGTTCACGATCCTCGTGCTGGTGTCGCTCGCGGTGACGGCGCTCCAGCCGGGCGGGATCGACGCGGTGGCCGCGCTCGCCACGTTCGTCACTTCCACCCGCCACGAGCCGCTGTTCCGCACGATTCCCGACCTGATGCCGCTCGGGCGCACGACGGGGCTCCGCACGCTGGCGCCGGCGCTGATGCTGGCGTGGCCGCTCGCCGTGCTGTTCGCGCCGGGCCGCGGCCGCGACTGGGCCGCGCTGATCGTGTCGGCCGGGCTCGCCGCGACGGCGTTCGCGGCCGGCCGCTTCCTCGGCCTGTGGGCGGTCGGGTGCGCGCTCCT
>JBGAOB010000374.1:0-3836 GCA_044222045.1 Candidatus Eiseniibacteriota bacterium | reverse complement strand
CTGGCCGACGTGGGCTCGGCCATCCTGCGCGACCCGCCGCCGTCGCTCGGCGCGCTGCGCCCCGACCTGCCAGCCGAGTTCGCGCGCCTCGTGCAGCGCTGCCTCGAGAAGGACGCGCGCGCCCGCTGGGCCAGCGCGCTCGAGGTGGCCGGCGCGCTGCGCGCGCTGCGGAGCGGCGCACCGGCGTCCGGCCCGGCGCCCGTGGACGCGGGGGCGATCCGTTCGCTGGCGGTGCTGCCGCTCGAGAACGTCTCGCGCGACCCGGCGCAGGAGTACTTCGCCGACGGCATGACCGAGGCGCTCATCTCGGACCTGGCGCGGCTCGGCAACCTGCGCGTCATCTCGCGGCGCAGCGCGATGCGCTACAAGGGCGTCACCAAGCCGCTGCCCGAGATCGCGGCCGAACTCGACGTGGACGGGATCATCGAGGGTTCGGCCCTGCTCGTGGGCGGGCGCGTGCGCATCAACGTGCACCTCGTGGCGGCGCGCCGTGACGAGACGCTCTGGAGCGAGCGCTACGACCGCGACCTGACCGACGTGCTCGACCTGCAGGGCGAGGTGGCGGCCGCGGTCGCGCGCGAGATCGCGATCCGCGTCTCTCCCCGCGAAGCGCACCAACTGGCGCAGCGGCGCGAGGTGAACCCCGAGGCCCACCTCGAATACCTCAAGGGCAAGCACACGGCCGAGGCCACGTCACCGCAGGCGATCGAACTGAGCGTCCGCCACTTCGAGCGCGCGCTGGAGCTCGACCCCGGTCACGCGCGCGCGTGGGCCGGGCTCGCCGACTGCCACACCACGCGCGCCTCGCGCGGCATGGCCCCGCCCGCCGAGGCGATGGACGCGGCGAGACGCGCGGCGCAGCAGGCGCTGGCGCTGGATCCCACGGTGGCCGAGGCGCACGCGGTGCTCGGGCTCGTGCACCTGCGCGAGCACGACCACGCCGCGGGCCTCGCGGCGCTGCAGCGGGCGCTCGAACTCAACCCGGGGCTGTCGGCGGCGTGGCACATCCTGGGCCGCGCGTACTACTGCGTGGAGCGCCACGCCGAAGCGCAGCAGGCGATGCTCAAGGCCGTGAGCCTCGACCCGCTGTCGATGATCATCCACACCGCGGTCGGCGACGCCTACTACTACGGGCGCCAGTACGAGACGTCGGTCGGCTGGTACCGCAAGGCGATCGCGCTCGACCCGCGCTTCGACGGCGCGCACACGGACCTGGCGCGTTCGCTCGAGGCGCTCGGCCGCTTCGACGAGGCCCACGAGCAGTACGAGGAAGGCCGCCGCCTGGGCGGCGGTGTGGCCGGCCCGTCGTTCGGGCTCGCGCACCTGGCCGCCAGCCGCGGCGACGCCGCCGAGGCGCGCCGCATCCTGGGCGAGCTGATCGCGGCGCGCGCGACGCGCGTCGTGTCGGCGTGGGGCATCGCGGCCGTGCACGCGTGCCTCGGCGACGTGGACGAAGCGTTCCGCTGGCTCGAGACCGCGGTCGAAGAAGGCGCGACGGGCCTGGTGTTCCTGCGCGTGCACCCGCGCCTGGACGGCATCCGCCACGATCCCTCGCGCTACGCCGCGCTGCTCCGGCGCCTGAAGCTCGACGTGTAGCGAGTTCGTCGCGCGAAACGCGAACGGCCGCCCGGATCGCTCCGGGCGGCCGTTCGCGTTCGTCGCGAGGCGACTAGCGATACAGGTTCTTCACACGGCCCCACGTCGTCGCCTTGGCAGGCGTGGCCTGGTCCGGACCGACGACGACCGAGCCGAACGCGGCGACGTCCGTGAACCACACGCACGGGCCGACCATCTGGAAGCCCCACTGCACGTGGCGGGCCGGGTCGTTCACCGTCGCGAGCGACACGCTGAACGTGCCCGACGGCGGGAGGGCGACGGTGCTCACGTTGAACGACGAGAAGTCCGGAGCGAAGTCCTTCACGAACGCGATCACGGTGTGCGAAGGCGCGAGCGTGTTGGAGAGCACGTTGCCGACGAACGTCAGCGTCACGCCGGGCACCGAACCCACGGGCTCCGCGTACAGGTTGGCTTCCATGATCTTGTTGCCGGGGTTGCCGGGCGCGCCGCCGCCGATGTACCAGAACGGATTCGGGTCACCGATCGTGTTGGGCGTCAGGGTCACGTTGCTGCCCGACCAGGTGGCGCACAGGTCGCCGACGCCCCAGCCGCTGCCGAACACCCAGCCGCCGCCGTTGATGGGCAGCTCGAACACGTTCATGTAGCCGTTCGTGATCGTCGCGGGGTTCACGGTCTCGACGACGGCCGCGTGGACGGCGAGCGGCGCGAGGAGCAGGAAGGCGCCGGCCAGGACGGTGGTAGCGATCTTTCTCATGTCTTGCCTCCGGTGGGTGTGAAACACGGTGCGCACGTACGGGGAGCGAGACTCGAGTTCGTGGGTTCGATGCGGGAGATCTGCTCCCCAACGGCACCAAGCCTAGGGTATGTTCGATCATCGAACAAAGTCTTTTTTCGGGTGCGAGGCGGCTAGGAGCACTTTTTCTCCGGCCGCACCCCGGAGCGGGTCCTGGTCCTGCCGGCGTTCGCCCCCGCTGAACCTAAACGGCGTTCCGCCAACCCATACGGCAGGAATCGCCGCCTCATCCCGGGCTCCGCAACAGACTGCGGGCCAGCGGCAAGACCGATCCGGCCACCGCCCCGTGGCCAGCTCCTGAGGGGCCACGGTCCCGCGCCCGGAGCCTCGGCGAGCCCGCCAAGAAAGTACTTTGTTCGCCTATCGAACATACTCTAGGATGAACGCGTCGACGGGAGCTCGGCACCACGCGCCCCGCTCCCACCTTAAAAGGACCCACTCCTCCGGGAGGCCCAGCCCATGATCCGTCGAGTGCGCACCGCCATCGCCGCCGCCTTCCTGCTCGCCCTGCCGACCGCCAGCTTCGCGGCCCTGTCGACCTACACGCAGAACTTCGAGAGCCTCAATGCCGCCAGCCCGTCGGCCCTGAGCGGCAACGGTTGGATCGTGTACGGCAACGTGTTCACGCCCGCGAACGTGTACATGTACGGCTACGGGACGTTCCCCGCGCCCAACAACAGCGGCGGCTTCTGCGCGATCGCGACCGGCCAGGGTGGTGTCGAGCAGGGCAACAACCAGTTCAGCATCTACAGCGACTACAACAACCTCGATCACGCCAACGGCAACCTGATCGAGTCGAACACGTTCCGCGAGCAGACCATCGTCGCCGGGGACGTGGGCAGCATCTGGACGTTCCAGTTCGACGCCAAGCACGGCAACCTCACCGCGCCGTCGACGGCATGGGCGTTCATCAAGACGCTCAACCCGGCCGCGGGCTACGCGACCACCAACTTCATCCGCCTCGACGCGACGAACCTGTCGGCCAACTGGAACACGTACCGCCTGTCGATCACGATCGACCCGAGCCTCGCCGGCCAGATCCTGCAGATCGGCTTCGGCAACCTCGCGACCGCCTACCAGTCGTCGGGCATGTTCTACGACAACCTCGTCTGGTCGCGCACCGACGGCGTCTCGGTCGGCGGTCCGGCGCTCGCCGCGCTGGCGCTGGCGCCCGCGGCCCCGACCCCGTTCCGGTCCTCGACCCGCCTCGACTTCACGCTGCCGCAGCGCGGCTTCGCCGAAGTCGCGGTGTACGACGTCGCCGGCCGGCTCGTGACCAAGCTCTTCGAGGGCGACGCGGAAGCCGGCGTGCACTCGGCGATCTGGGACGGCCGCACGGCCGACGGCGGTCTCGCGCCCGCGGGCGTCTACCACGGCGTGCTCCGCACCCAGGCCGGTCGCGTCACTCGCAATCTGGTGCTCGCCCGCTAGGATCGGGCAGGGACGCAGGACCATCCGGGCCCGG
>JBGAOB010000013.1:0-31802 GCA_044222045.1 Candidatus Eiseniibacteriota bacterium | reverse complement strand
GGCGCGGCGCGCGCCCGCACGGGCCGCACCCGGTCGCGCAGCAGCGCCTCGATCTCCGCCGCCGGCCGCGGGGCGCCGAACAGGAAGCCCTGCGCGCAGTCGCAGCCGAGCGCCACCAGGTCCTCGCGCTGCGTGGCCTGTTCCACGCCCTCGGCCACCACCTGGATGTCGAGTGCGTGCGCGAGCCGGATGAGCGAGGCCACGATCGCCTGGCTCTGGCGGTCGGTGTGCAGCCGCGCGATGAACTGCCGGTCGAGCTTCAGTTGCTGCAGCGGGAGCTGCTGGAGGTAGTTCAGCGACGAGTACCCGGTTCCGAAGTCGTCCACGCTGATGCGCGCGCCCATGCTTCGCAGCGCGCGGAGCTGTTCGAGTACGGAGCCGGAACCCTCGAGCATCACGGTCTCCGTGATCTCCAGGTGCAGCAGCGACGGGTCCATCTGCGTGTCCTCGAGCGCGTCCTGCACGGTCTTCACCAGGCGGCCCGTGGCGAACTGGCGGGACGACACGTTCACCTGCACGCCGAGCCGCGCGGCGCCCGGTACCGCGCGCTGCCACGCGCACACCTGCCGGCACGCGTGGTGGATCACCCAGTCGCCGAGTGGTTCGATGAGCCCGTTCTGCTCGGCCAGCGGTACGAAGCTGCGCGGAGCCAGCAGGCCGCGGCGGGGGTGCTGCCAGCGCACGAGCGCCTCCACGCCGACGATGCGCTGGTCGGGCAGCGACACGCACGGCTGGTAGTGCAGCCGCAGCTCCTCGTGCTCGATCGCCGAGCGCAGCGCGCGGCCGCGGCTCGACATGCTGCGCCGCACCAGCTGCAGCTCGGGAGACGCCCACTCGATGCGGCCGCCACCGTGCTCCTTGGCGGCGTACATCGCGGTGTCGGCGTCGCGCAACACGGCCTCGGGCGACGCTTCGGGGTCGTCCACCAGGGCCACGCCCACGCTGAGCGAAGGATCGAACTGGATGCCGCGGACGACGATCGGGGCCGACACGCCCTCCAGCAGCCGCCGCCCGATCACGTGCGCCTCCTCGACCTCGGTGATGCCCTCGCACAGCAGCGTGAACTCGTCGCCGCCGAGCCGAGCCACCGTGTCCTCCGGCCGCACGTGCGTGCGCAGCCGTTCGGCGATCGCCTGCAGCAGCTCGTCACCGGCGGCGTGGCCGAGCGTGTCGTTCACGTCCTTGAGCCCGTCCACGTCCATGAAGTAGACGGCCACGCGGTGCGCGTGGCGGTCGAGCCGCGCGAGCGCGTGCTGCAGCCGGTCCAGGAACAGCAGCCGGTTCGGCAGCCCGGTGAGGGCGTCGTGAAGCGCCAGGTGCTCGAGCTGTTCGTGCGCGCGGCGCCGCTCGAGCACGCGGCCCAGGTGCACGCCGATCCGCATCATGGCGCTCTCCAGCCCGACGTCGCCGGGCAGCGGAGCGGGGGTGAAGAACTCGAGCGCCGCCACCACCTCGTCGCCGGCCAGCACCGGCACGCAGACGCGCGACACCAGCCCGAGCGCCTCGGCCGTGCGGCGGCGCGGCGAGGACGAGCGCCGCGGGCGAGCGTCGAGCCACACCGGGACGCCGCCGCGCAGCGCCGCCGCCGCCGGCGCGTCGCCGAGCGTCCATTGTTCCAACGTGACCTCGCGCAGCGCCCCGTAGCGCGCCTCGTCGGCGAGGTGCCAGTGCGTGCTCGGCACGAGCGTGCCCGAAGGTCCGCGCACGAGCGCATGACCCACGGGCCAGCCCAGCGAGTCGCACACGTGCGCCATGCACAGCTGCATGGCCTCCTCGAGCGACGACGCCTCGTTCGCGGCGCGCCCGAGCAACTGCAGCAGGTCGAGCGTGCGCGTCTTGAGCGCCTGCTCGGTCTGGCGCTGTTCGGTCACGTCCTCGTGCACGCTGATCACGAAGTCGGGATCTCCGTTCGTGTCGCGCACGAGCGCGTTGTTGATGCGCAGGTGCCGTACGCCGCCGTTCCGGCCCACGTACCGGCGTTCCACCTGGAACCACTCGCGCTGCCCGGCGAGCATCTCGCGGCGCTCCTGGGCGCCGAGCGTCGCGTCGGCGGGATGGGCGAACACGGACTTCTCGCGGCCCACGAGTTCGCCCGCCGGCTGGTCCAACATGCGTTCGAGCGCGCTGTTCACGGACTGGATCCGGCCGTCGCGGCCGACGATCGCGATTCCGACGCCGGCGCCGTCGAACACCGCGCGGAACCGCGCTTCGCTGCGGCGCAGCTCCGCCTGCTGGCGCGAGCGCTGCGTGGCGTCGCGCAGGGCAGCCACCACGTAGCACTGGTCGCCGATGCGGAACGGGCTCAGGCAGATGTCCACGGGGAACTCGCTGCCGTCCGGGCGCAGCGCGCGCAGGTCGCGCGCCGGCCGCATGGGTCGCGGCTGCGGCTCGACTCCGTACTTCGTGCGCAACGAGGCGTGCCGCTCCCGCAGCGGCTCGGGCAGGAGGTCCTCCACGGGACGCCCCACGAGTTCGCCCTCGTCGCAACGGAACAGCGCACCCATCGCGTCGTTCGTCAGCACGATCCGGCCGTCCTCGCCCACGACCGCGATGCCGTCGGGCGCGGCGTTCACGAATCCGCGGAGCAGGGTCCAGGCCGCGTCGCCCGGCGGGCGGGACAGCAGGTCGGGCGCCGAGTACCGGATCGCACCCGCCAGCGCTTCGGAGAACAGCCCGGGCTCGCTCCAGCCGAGTTGGTCCGCCACGGCGCGCATGCGGGCGAGATCCATGTCCGGTTCGTCGCCCGCGGGGCCGGGCAGCGCGTCCGCGCGCGGGGGCGCGGACGCGATGGTGAGGGGGTCGTGTGGGCCTTCGGCGTTCGGATCGAGTCGACTTGCGGACATGCGCCCTCCGTCATGCGACCGGTCGTGAAGCCCGATGCGTGCCGCTCGGGATCGGCAGTTCGGCGAGCGATGGAGTGCGCGGATGCGGTCGGCCCGCCGGGGGGGATTCGGGCCGCGCGGGACGCCGGCCGGCGCCCGCGGCGTGTTCACCTCCATGGCCGGTATCGCACGAAGTCCCCGGAACTTGGGGGGCCGGCGCCCGTGCGTCGCGGCGGCCAATTGCGACGCAACTTTGTTCGCGCGCCGCGCGCCGCGCGCCGAACGTCGCTCGCGGCCCGGCAACCGTGCGCGCCGGCCCGGCGCCGTGCGGGCGCGGAGCCGAACCTCTCAGGCCGCGGGGCGGAGCCGGGACGCCTCGCACACCTCCGCGACCGCCGGCGGCACCGGGGCCGGCCCGTCGGATTCCGGGGCCCGCGGTCGGAGCTGCGGCAAGGGGAGCGCGTCACGCAGGAGCGCTTCGATGTCGGCCGGCGACGCCGGCGGGGCGAACAGGAAGCCCTGCGCGCAGTCGCAGCCCATGCGCACGAGCTCGTCGCGCTGGTGCTCGTGCTCCACGCCCTCGGCGACCACTTCCAGTTCGAGCGTGTGCGCGAGGCGGATCACGGCCTCCACGATCGCGCGGCTCTGCGGGTCCACGCCGAGCCCGGCGATGAACTCGCGGTCGAGCTTGAGCTGGTCCAGCGGCAGGCGGTGCAGGTAGCTCAGCGACGAATAGCCGATGCCGAAGTCGTCCACGCTCACGCGCACGTGCAGCGCGCGCAGCTGCTGAAGCTGCTGCAGCACCGCCTCGGTGTTCTCGATCATCACGCTCTCGGTGATCTCCAGGAACAGCCGCCGCGGGTCGAGCCCCGAATCGTCGAGCGCGTCCGCCACCGTGCGCACCAGCTGCCCGCTCGCGAACTGGCGCGACGACACGTTCAGCAGCAGGTTCAGCGGCGCCGCGCCCGCCACGTCGCGCTGCCACGCGGCCACCTGGCGGCACGCGTGGTGGATCACCCACTGGCCCAGCGGTTCGATGAGCCCGTTCTGTTCGGCGAGCGGGATGAAGCTGCGAGGCGCGAGCAGGCCGCGACGCGGGTGCTCCCAACGCACGAGCGCCTCCACGCCGACCACGTGCGCCGACGGCAGCGACACGCACGGCTGGTACAGCAGCCGCAGCTCGCCGTCCTGGATCGCGTCGCGCAACGCGCGCGCGCGATTCGTCACGCGGCGTCCCGGCGCGGACGACGGCGCGCACTCGAAGCGCCCACCGCCCTGGTCCTTGGCCTGGTACATCGCCGCGTCCGCCTCGCGCAGCACCGCCTCGGGCGACGCCTGCGGGTCGTCCACCATCGCGAGCCCGACGCTGAGCGACGGCTCGAACTGGATGTCGCGGATCTGCAGCGGCTGCGACACGCACTGCAGGATGCGGGCGCCGATCAGGCGAGCCTCGGCCGTGTCGGCGACCTCCTCGCACAGCAGCGTGAACTCGTCGCCGCCCAGGCGCGCGATCGTGTCACCGGGACGCACCTGCGAGCGCAGCCGGGCGGCCACCTTCGTCAGCAGTTCGTCGCCCGCGCCGTGTCCGAGCGTGTCGTTGACGTGTTTGAGCCCGTCCAGGTCCATGAAGAACACGGCGAGCTTGCGTTCGCTGCGGTCGAGTCGCGCGAGCGCGTGGTGCAGGCGGTCCAGGAACAGGCGGCGGTTCGGCAGCGCCGTGAGCCCGTCGTGCAGCGCGATGTGCTCCAGCTGCTCCTGCGCGCGCTGGCGCTCGATGACCCGGCCCAGGTGAACGCCGATGCGCATCATCGCGTTGTCGAGCTGGTCGTCGGCCTCGTGCGGCGTGGACGTGAAGAACTCGAGCGCGGCCACGATCTCGGAGTCCGCGAGCACCGGGATGCACACCCGCGTCACGAGCCCGGCTTCGGCGGCGGCGCGCTGGCGCGGCGAAGCCCCGCTGGTATGGCGGGCCGGCAGCCACAACGGCAGCCCCGACAGCAGCGCGCGGATCGGCGGGGCGTCCTGCGCCGACCAGCGCGCGCGGGTCGTGTCGCCCAGCGCGGCGAACCGTCGCGCGTCGGACAACCGCCAGATGCCTCCGGGCACCAGGTCGCCCGAGGCGCCACGCATCAGCACGTGGCCGACGGGCCACTCGAGCGTGTCGCACACGTGCGCCACGCACAGCGTCATCGCCTCCTCGAGCGTGGTCGCTTCGCTCGCGGCGCGGCCCACCAGCTGCAGCAGTTCCAGCGTGCGATCGCGCAGCGCCTGCTCCGTGCGCCGGCGCTCCGTCACGTCCTCGGTCACGCTGACCACGAAGTCGGGCCGGCCCCCCGCGTCGCGCACGAGCGCATCGTGGCTGCGCAGCCACGCGATGCGTCCGTCGCGGCGCACGTACCGGCGTTCGCTCTCGCAGCGGTCACGTTGCCCCGACACGAGATCGGCGCGCTCGGCGGCGCCCAGCCGCGCGTCGGCGGTGTGCATGTAGCTCGCCATGGGCTGCCCGATCATCTCCTCGGGCGTGTAGCCGAGGTACGACGCGAGCGCGCCGTTCATGCCCTGCAGCCGGCCGTCCCGGCCCACGAGCGCGATGCCCACGCTGGCGCCGTCGAAGACCGCGCGGAAGCGCGCTTCGCTGCGGCGCAACGCGTCCTGCTGCTGGGCGCGCTGCGTGGTGTCGCGCACCGAGGCCACCACGAAGTCGCCGGTCGCGTCGTGGAACGGGTTCAGCCCGATCTCGGCGGGGAACTCGCCGCCGTCCTTGCGCCGCGCGTGCAGGTCGACGAGCGCGCCGTGCGGGCGCGCGCGCACCGTGTCCATGTACGACTCGCGCCATGCGGCATGGCAGTCGCGGATGGCGTCCGGCACCAGCATCTCGACCGGCTGGCCGATCATCTCCGCGGCGTCGTAACCGAACATGCGCTCGGCCTGGCGGTTCGTGACCACGATGCGGCCGGAGCGGTCCACCACCACCATGCCGTCCGGCGCGGCGTCCATCAGCCGGCGGAAGTGGGTCCACGTGGGCCCGGCGCCGGTGGGCTCGGGGGCCGACGCGGCGAATGGCCACGCGGGGCGGACGGACGAGGGATCGCTCGGAGACGACGAGGACCGGTGGACACGCTTCATGGCGGACCCCCGCGGACGACGGCAGGCACGCGGGGGCGAGAGACCCGCGTGGCATCTTCGCGGCGACAGTCAGTGCGAAGTGGTCGTGCGGACGCGTCGGGGGGGCGCCTCCGGGGGCGCGCCGGCCGGCGTCCGATGGAACGCCGCACCGGGGTTATCGGGTGCCCGGTTCGAGTCTTGAGTGCCGACTCTCGGCCGGCCTCGGAAGGAAGCGCCCGGATCGATCGTGTCGACCGGCAAATGCGCGGGCGGGTCTCGCGAAACGCGGCCGGCGGTCAGTCGCCGGCGACCGGAAGCAGCACGCGGAACTCGCTGCCTTCGCCGGGCTTCGAATCCACCTCGATCCGGCCGCCGTGCGCGTGCACCACGCCGTGCGCCACCGACAGCCCCAGGCCCGCGATCGGGTCGTCGGGGCGGGACGAGTAGAACGGCTCGAAGACCCGCGCGAGCATCTCGGGAGGCATGCCCTCTCCGCTGTCGCGCACGCTGATGCACGCGTAGCGCCCGGCCGGCAGCGGGTCGCGTTCCACCGCGCTCGGCGGGCCGCCGATCCGGCGCTCGTCGAGCGTGACCTGGAGATGCCCCCCGGCGGGCATGGAGCGACTCGCGTTGCGTGTGAGCTCCAGCAGCACGTCGCGGAGCTGCTCCGCGTCCGCGCGGAGCCGCGTGCTCGCCGGAGGAAGGCTCATCTGGAGCGCCACGGCCGGTCCGGCCACCGCGCGCAGCTCCGGCGCCAGCGTGCGCATCCACGCGGCGGGGTCCAGCCCGGCGCGCTCCTGGTGCTGGCGGCCGGTGAACCAGAGCAGGTGGCGGGTCAGGGTGGCGCTGCGCTCCCCGGCCGCGCGGATCTGCGCGAACGCGGAGGCGCTCTCCGGGTGTGTTGCCGACCGCACGCCCAGTTCGGCCTGTCCGATCACCACCGTGAGCGAGTTGTTGAACGCGTGCGCCACGCCACCCGCCACGCGGCGTAGCGCCTCGAGCCGCTCGGCCTGCGCCTGGAGCTCGTGGCGGAGTTGTTCCCGCACGCGGCGGTCGTTCTCGCGGATCGTGAGCACGAGGCGGATCGCGAGCAGCATCGAGAGCGCCGCCGCCGTGATCGCCAGTGGCGGCTCCGCCCACTCGGGGCCGTGCCGGATCACGCGCCAGAGCGCGAGCCCCACCACCACCGGCATGGCGAGCGAGAACGGGTTGAAGCTGCGGAACCAGTCGGGGTGGTTCTGCTGCGGCGTGTCCGCGATCACGTCGTGGCGGATGGCCTCCGCCGCGAACAGAGTCGGGATCACGCCGAGGAAGTAGGCGACGTCCGCTCCCATGACGAACGTCGGGCTGGTGGGCGCGATGGCCATCAGCAGCGTCGCCGGAAGGTAGGCGGACAGGCCACTCATGAGCAGCCAGAACGCACGGCGACTGGGGACCGCCCGACCCCGGATCGTGAGCAGGTTCAGCACCACCAGGATCAGTCCGCTGGCGACGCCGTTGACGAGCGAAAGGTCGACCAGTGGCGACCCCGCGGACTGGCGCCAGGTGGGAATCAACTGGAGGACCGCGAGCACGACACCGTAGCCGCCCAGGCTGATCGTGAGGTCGAGCGCGAACGTCGACCACTCGCCGCGGCGGAACGCCGCCATCGGCATCAGCGACACGCCCACCACGGCGAGCGCGAACGACAGCACGATGTACGCGTTGCCGAGGGCGACGGGCAGCAGGGGGGCGCCCGCGATTTCGCCACCCAGTCGGAGCGCGGAGTCCACGGCCGAGGCGAGGCTGGTGGAGCCGAGCACCAGCAGCGCCCGGCGGAGCGAGGCCGGCAGTTCGGGGCGACGACGGGCCCAGAGCAGGGCAGCGCCTTCGATGAGCAGCCGGAGGCCGTACGTGCCGTTCAGGACGACGCCGTTCGTGCGCCCCACCGTCGAGGCGGCGGCGAGCAGGGCCACGAGCGCCACGGACCCGAGGAGCATCCAGCCGCGCGTGGCCCTGCGCGATCGTGTGCCCAGCGACTCGTCGAATGAGGCGGTGCCCAGGGGGAACCTCCGCACGGCGGACGGAGCGAGCACGGGAGCGCGGTCACACCCGGCGGCCCGCCGGCGTCCCCGACCGCCGGGGAACTCGCTCGACGAAGGTGCGTGCTCGGTGAAGCGAAGAACCTAAGTCCCGGCGTGGCGCCCCGCGAGCCGAAAGTGCGCCCGAGACTCCCGCCGGAGCGCAGCCGGCCCGGGCTCTCCCGGAGCGGGCGCGTCGCCGATCGGGTCCGCACGCTGCCCCATGGTCTTGACCCGATTCGCGTTGCGCGCATAGCTTCCCCTTCTTCGCGTCTCGTCGATGCACTTCGCCCCGGCCCGCCGACCCCGGTGGCCGCGCCGTCCCCCCGGCAATCGAGGACTCGTTCGTGAACTCGCTCCTGCCCGTCGTGCTGGCCATCGTCGCGGTCGTGGTGATCGGCCTGCTGATGCGTCGCGCGTCGGGCGGGCTGCCGACTCCGCCCACCGACCGTGGCCCCGAGGAAGGCGAGGCGCCGTCGCGCGAGGACGAACTCGGCGAGCAACTCGACGACTTCGTGGAGGACGACGCGGAGGCCGTGGCGGTGACGTCGGACGGCTACTCCTTCCTGCCCGACCTGCACGCCGTGCGCATCGTGCCGCCGGCCGAGGGCGACGAGGACCAGCCGTGGATGCGCGGTTCCGACGAGGCCGGCCGCGGCCGGCACCGTCGTGGCGACGCGGCGATCTCGATGAGCCTGCACGCGGGCGACCTCACCGACGCGCGCGTGGTGCGCGGCGGCGCGGACGAGGGCCCGTTCCGGCTGGAGGCGATGGGCCGCGACGGCGAGTACCAGTGCTGGAGCTTCGAATCGCGCGAGGGCGCCGACGCGGCGTGCTCGGTGCTCGAGGCGCGCGGCGTCGTGCGGCGCGGCACCGGCGACGACGACCAGCCCGTGCGGCATTCGCGCGAGGCGTGGGAGGAGGCGCGCCGGATCTGGGAGGAGACCCAGGCGGAGCTGGCGCTCGACCTGGACGACGACGATCCCGCCCATCGGCGGCCGGAGTGAGGCGCGCGTGAGCTTTCAGTTCGAGGCGGAGTTCTACCGTTCGCTGCTGGAGGAATCGGGGCTGAAGCCGCGCCGGCTGCTCGTGATCGGCTGCGGCGCAGGTGTCGAGGTGGCGCACCTGGCCGAGACCACCGGCGCGCACGTGACGGGCATCGATCTCGACGTCGATCCGAAGTGGGGGCGACCGAACGTGTCGCTGCTGCGCGGCAACGCCGAGACGCTGCCGTTTCCCGACGGCGCGTTCGACGCGCTGTACTGCTACCACGTGCTCGAGCACGTGTCGTCGCCGCCGCGTGCGATCGCCGAGGCCCGGCGCGTGCTGCGCGCGGGCGGCATGGGCTACTTCGGCACGCCGAACAAGGCGCGCCTGGTGGGCTACGTCGGCGGGCGCGGCTCGGCGATGGACAAGCTCAAGTGGAACTTCGTGGACTGGGGCGTGCGCCTGCGCGGCCGCTGGTCCAACGAGCAGGGCGCGCACGCGGGCTTCACGCGCGCGGAGCTGACGCGGCTGCTGTCCGCGTCGTTCGCGAGCGTGGAGAGCGTGGACCTGCCCTACTACCTGGGGAAGTACCCCCGCCTGGCGGGGATCTGGAGAGCGACGTTCCAGCTCGGTCTGGCGCACTTCCTGACGCCGTCGGTGTACTTCCGCACCGGCGATCCGTCGAAGTCGGCGCGCTGATCCGCGGAGTCCAAGGAGAGGCCATGCAACGCAAGATCCGTGTTCTGGTGGGCAAGCCCGGGCTCGACGGGCACGACCGCGGCGCGAAGGTGGTCGCGGCGGCGCTGCGCGACGCCGGCATGGAAGTGATCTACACCGGCCTGCACCAGACGCCCGAGCAGATCGTGGACGCGGCCGTGCAGGAAGACGTGGACGTGGTCGCGCTGTCGGTGCTCTCGGGCGCGCACATGACGCTGTTCCCCGAGGTGCAGCGGCTCATGGAGGCACGCGGCATCGGCGACAAGCTGCTCACGGGTGGCGGCATCATTCCGCCCGACGACATGCAGGCGCTGCTCGACCGCGGCATCGGCCGGCTGTTCGGCCCCGGTTCGAGCACGGTCGACATCGTGGAGTACATCCGCGGCTGGTACGGCGAGCGCTACGGTGCGGACGCGTTGCCGCCGTTGCCGCCGCCGCCGCCGCGTCCCGAGCCGATGGTGACCGCCGCCGAGCACGCACATCACCGCCCGAGTCCCGCGGCGCGCAAGCCGGCGAAGCCGGCCCCGAAGAAGGCGAAGCCCGCCGCGAAGAAGGCGGCGAAGAAGGTCGCGAAGAAGGCGGCGAAGAAGCCCGCGAAGAAGGCCGCGAAGAAGGTGGCGAAGAAGGTGGCGCGCAAGCCGGCGGCGAAGCCCGCGCGCAGGGGCGCGAAGAAGTCGGCCCGCAGGAAGGCGGCGCGCCGCTGAGCGCGGCGCCGGGTCGCGCGTGACGCAGCTGGAAGAGCCCCGCATCGAGATCGCCCGCGGCCCGGGCCTGCCGTACCTCGTCGAACACTGGTACCTGGGCCCTGCGGCGATGCACCACCTGACCGTGCGGCGGTTCCGCGAGGTGCTCGCGCACGCCGATCTCGCGCCGGGCCAGCGCGTGCTCGACCTGGGCTGCGGCTGGGCGTACGGCACGCACTGGGCGCGCACGCTCGGCTGCCGCGTGGCGGGCATCGACCTGGGTTTCGATCAGCTCCAGTGGGCCGGTCGCCACATGCCGCAGGGTCTCGACCTCGGGCTCGTGCAGGGCAACGCGAAGAGCATCCCGTTTCCCAACGCCACGTTCGACCGCGCGATCTCGGTGGAGATGATGGAGCACGTGTTCCGCCCCGACCGTGCCACCGTGTTCGCCGAGATCGCGCGCGTGGTGAAGCCCGGCGGACGCGTGGCCATCAGCACGCCGAACCCGTCGTCGCCGATCGAAGTGGTGAAGACGTGGGCCGTGCGCGTGCCGGCCCTGCGCCGGGCGCTGCCGTCGTCGTGCTTTCCCGAGGCGACCGACGATCGCGAGGGCTATCACCCGTACCGCTACCACCACCCGCTGCCGCTGGCCGAACTGCGCGAGCGGCTCGAGACGGCGGGCTTCCGCGTGCTCGGCTCGAAGCGCTTCCTGTGGATCCCGAAGACGCTGCCGACCGCGCTGTTCGGCGTGGGGCGCGCGGCCGAAGCGCTGGCCGAGGCGCTGCCGCTGATCACGCGTGCGGGCGCGACCACGCTGGTGTGGGCCGAGCGTCGGTGAGCGGATGGCGAAGCTCCTGCTGATGCTGGACGGCAGCCCGCTCGAGGGCAGCAGCGTGTCGCGGTTGCTGCAGGCCGCGGGCGAGGGCGCATCGGCCGCGGGAGGGCAGGTGCTGCACCTGCGCTGCCTCGACCTGTCGGTGCGACCGTGCGTGGCGTGCGGACCCGACGCCACCTCGGGCTGGTGCATCTTCCACGACGACATGGACCGCGTGTACGCGGCGATCGAGGCGGCGCACGCCGTCGTCGTGGGCTCGCCGGTCTACTTCGACACCGTGAGCGCGCCGCTCAAGGCGGTGATCGACCGCTGCAACTGCGTGACGCCGCTGGTCACGCTGGCCGACGGCACCGAGGACTGCGTGCCGAAACTGGCGCGCACGCGGCGAGGCGCGTTCTTCACCGCGTGCAGCGACCAGCACCGTCACGACCTCGCCGAGCGCACCGTGCGCGGATTCCTGAAGTGGGTGGGCGCCCGGTGGGAGGAGACGATCGCCTGGTCGCACGAGGACAACCGCCTGGGCACGGTGCCGCCCGAACTGCTCGACCGCGCGCGGGCGCTGGGCCGGCGGTTCATGGAGAGCCCGCCACTGGAGCCCTGAGCGCCGGGCCGCCCGGGGAAACCGTTGCGATTCCCCGCCCCGCATGCCGATAGAACAGGCGCCGGTCCGATGGAGATGCCATCGCGGGCCGCGCCCGACCACATCCCGGGAACGACCCCATGAAGCGACTGCTCACGCTGGGCATGCTGTGCGCGCTGATGGCCACGGAGGCGTTCGCGGAGCGCGCGGGCTCCTACGGGGCCACCAACCCGCCGCCGGCGCCGGGCTCGCCGCGCTTCGTGCAGATCGAGTCGATCGAGGGGCTGCCGCGCAACGGCGAGGAGCGCCTCGCGGTGCTCGGCGCGCTGCGCAGCGCGTTCGCGGCGGACGTGTTCGCGATCGAGGCGCGCGACGTCACGCTCGACACGTGGCGCGACGACGGCGCGTTGCCGAACCGCTTCCGCCTGCTCGAAGGCGATCCGTCCGACAGCGTGTGGACGCTGCGGCTGGTGTTCGGATTCCCGCGCGAGCTGCCGGCGAGCAAGCTCGCGCCGCGCAACTCGACCGAGGGCTCCGCGCGCACCGCGCGCCGCGCGGGCACGCGCGCCGCTCGCGGCTTCACGCTGTTCACGTCCGCGCGCTCGCCGGAGTCACGCTTCCGGAGCGCTCCTGCCGAGGAGCGGCGCTTCGAAGTGGTGCTGCCCGCGGACACGACCGACGCGTACCCGTGGTTCGCCGCGGGGCAGGCGGCCGGCGTGCTCGTGCTGGAGTCGCTGCACCGAGCGACCGGCGACCTTCGCGAAGGCCAGCGCGCGAGCGTGGCGCCGGCGCGCCGCGCCCGGGACTGAACGCCGCTCGGGCCGCGGCCGGCGCAGCAGTCATCGCGCCCGCGCCCGCCCGCCGCGACCGGACCGCCCGCCCGGCCGCGCCCGATCCGACGCTGTCGACGCGCCGGCCACCGGCCGATAACGGCGGCGTTCCACGCCACTTCCAGGAGGTGCCCATGCGCTTGATCGTGCTCGCCGTCGTACTGCTGTTGCTGGCCGGGTGTTCGGCCGCCGAGAAGCCCACCGCCCACCTGACCGAGCACCAGCGCGACAGCATCCTGGCCACCGAGAAGGCCATCCCGGGCTCGGCCACGATCGGCCGCGCGCTCGACCTGCAGGGCCAGGCGGAGCGCCGGGCCGCGGGCGTGGGGGCGAAGCTGGACTCGCTCTCGAACTGAGACCTCCCGCATGGGCCGTGGGTCGGCCCTCGGTTCCCGGGCCCCGAGCGGGGTCCGGGACACTTTTTTCTTCCGGGGCACGGGGGTTGGTGGCTAGACTTTTCGTTCTCATTTTCATGGGTTCGCGCCCAGCCCTCCACCCCACGAGGACTCCCATGCGTCGCCTGGTCACCTTCGTACTCGCCATTGCCACTGCGTCTTCCCTGCTCGCCGCACCGGCCCGGGCCCAGTTCGGTGCCCTGGAGGGCTGGTTCACGGCCACCCGCGCGCCCTGGGGAATCCTGGCCCATTCGGATGGCACGCTCTGGATCGGCACGACGAACACGCTCGACCGCCATGCCTCCACCGGCGCGCTGCTGGGCCAGGTGAGCCCGAACTCCGTGAGCGGCTGGCAGTCCATGGCCGAGGCACCGAACGGAGACGTGGTCGCGCTCGACTACTGGAACCGGATCGCGGTGCGCTACACGGCGGCCGGCGCGGTCGTGCGCAGCTTCCCGCTCACGCACGCGGAGCGCGAGGGCGGGCGTGTCGCGATCGACCCCGCCGGGCACATCTACGTACTGACCCGCAAGGGCACGAGCAGTTCGCTGGTCAAGTACGACGAGTTCGGCAACGAGCTCGCGGCCCGGGACAACCTCGCACTCGGCGACGGGCTCGCGATCGTGGGCAATCGGCTCTACGCGGCGGACATCTACTTCGGTGCGATCACCGCGTACGACTTCGACCTGAACCCGGTCGGCGGCTTCAACTTCACGAACGCCTACGCGACGGGGCTCGCCGCCGATCGCAGCGGCCGCCTGCTGGAGGCCGACTACTACGGTCGCGTGATCACCATGTTCGGCACGAACGGGTCCGTGATCGCGGCCGTGGGCAACGGTTACGGCGTGAGCGGTTTCCCGTACATGTGGTACCCCGTCGGCTGCGCGCAGGCGCCGAGCGGGCTCTACTACGCGGTCGATGCGAATACCGGCTACATCCTCGTGTTCGGCGGTTTCGCCACGCCGACCGCGGCCCGGAGCTGGGGATCGCTCAAGGCCCTCTACCGCTGAGCCGATCACCCGTCCATCGCCGCCTGCGCGAGGGGCCCCGCGGACCGCGGGACCCCTCGCTTGTTTCGCGCCTTTTCGGGTAGTGTCGCGCCCCGGCGTACTGCGGGGCGTCCCCGCCGCCGGCACCGCACGATCGCGCTCGAGCCCGTTTCGCCACGGAGTCCCTCCCGATGCTGATGCTGAAGGAAGAGCACCACCAGGTTCGCGACATGGTGCGGAAGTTCGCCGAGGACGTCGTGGCGCCGCGCGCGCGCGAGCTGGACGAGACCGAGACGTTCCCGCACGAGGCCGTGAAACAGATGGCCGAACTCGGCCTCATGGGCCTGCCGTACCCCGAGAAGTACGGCGGCGCCGGCATGGACACGCTCGCCTACGCGATCGCGGTGGAGGAAGTGGCGCGCGTGTGCGCGTCCACGGCGATCACGCTGGCCGCGCACGTGTCGCTGGGCTGCGGCCCCGTGTACGGCAACGGCAGCGAAGCGCAGAAGATGAAGTACCTGGTGCCGATGGCGAAGGGCGAGGCGATCGGCGCGTTCGGGTTGACCGAGCCGAACGCCGGCTCCGACGCGGCCGGCACCGAGACGAAGGCCGTGAAGGTGTCCGGCGGCTGGATGGTGAACGGCTCGAAGATCTACATCACGAACGCGAGCTACGCGAAGTACATCACGTTCACCGCGGTCACCGATCCCGGGCGCGGCGCCAACGGCATCTCGGCGTTCATCATCGACACGGCGACGCCGGGGTTCCGCGTGGGCAAGAAGGAAAAGAAGATGGGCCTGCGCGGCTCGGACACCGTCGAGGTGGTGTTCGAGGATGTGATGGTGCCCGAGGACTGCCTGCTCGGCGATCCGACTGGTGGCTTCAAGGCGTTCATGAAGACGCTGACCGGCGGGCGCATCTCGATCGGCGCGCTCGCGCTGGGCGTGGCGCAGGGCGCGTACGAGCACTCGTTGCGCTACTCCAAGGTGCGGCGCCAGTTCGGGCAGCCCATCGCGAACTTCCAGGCCGTCCAGTTCATGCTCGCGGACATGGCCGTCAAGATCGAGGGCGCGCGGCTGCTCGTGTACCACGCCGCCATGCTGCGCGACGCCGGCAAGGAGTTCGCGAAGGAAGCGGCGATGGCCAAGCTGTACGCGAGCGAGATCGGCAACTGGGTGACCGACAAGGCCATCCAGATCCACGGCGGCATGGGCTACTGCCGCGACCTGCCCGTGGAGCGCATGCACCGCGACGTGAAGCTGATGGAGATCGGCGAGGGCACCAGCGAGATCCAGCGCATGGTGATCGCGCGCGACATCCTGCGCGGCGTGTGACGTCATGACCGACGCGCCGCGGATGCGCTGGGCGTCGGCCAGCTCCACGCTGGCGGAACCGCTCGCGGCCGCGGCGGAGGTGGCCGCCGGCCTGCGCGAAGCGACCGGCGACGGCCCGCCCGACCTGCTGCTCGTGTTCGTGGGCGGCGCGCACGCCCCGCAGGCGGCCGCCGTGGTCGAGGCGCTGCGCGCCGCGTTGTCGCCGGTCACCGTGATGGGCACCACCGCGCGCGGCGTGGTGACGAGCCGGCACGAGATCGAGCAGGGCCCGGGGCTCTCCGCGGTGGCCGCGCGGCTGCCGGGCGTGACGCTCGCGCCGTTCCTGCTGACGCGCGAGCACTGGGAGCGCGCGTTCGAGGACGCGTCCGAGTTCGACCTGGTGGCGCCGGGCGCGAAGGGCGCCGAGCTGGTGCTGCTGCTGACCGATCCGTTCTCGATCGACGTGGAACGCGTGCTCGGCACGTTCAACCGCCACGCGCCCGGTGTGCGCGTGGTGGGCGGCATCGCGAGCGCGGCCGTGCGGCCGGGCGGCAACCTGCTGGTGCTGAACGACTGGAGCGCGCACGAGGGCGGCGTGGCGCTGGCGTTCCACGGCGCGATCCGCGCCGACGTCGTGGTGTCGCAGGGCTGCGAGCCCATCGGCCCGCCGCTCGACGTGACGCACGTGGAGGAGAACCTGATCCTCACGCTCGACGGCGAGCCGGCGCTGGAGCGCGCCGAGCGCGTGCTGCGCGCGCTGCCGGAGCCCGAGCGCGAACGGCTGAAGCAGGGCCTGTACGTGGGCCGGCCCGCGCGCGGCGACGCGAGCGGGCGTGGCGACTACCTGATCCGCAACCTGCTCGGCGCCGACCGCGACCGCGGCGCGATCGCCGTGGGCGACGTGCTCGCGCCGCGCGAGAAGATCCGCCTGCACGTGCGCGACGCGAAGGCGGCCGTCGACGACCTCGAGATGCTGCTGTCGCCGCAGGCGTTCGACTCACCGCCCGCCGGCCTGCTGCTGTTCGCGTGCAACGGCCGCGGCAGGATGCTGTTCGGCGTGGCCGACCGCGACATCACCACGCTGCAGGAGTCGCTCGGCGGCACCGTGCCCGCCACGGGCATGTTCTGCGCCGGCGAGATCGGCCCCGTGGGCGCGAAGAACTTCCTGCACGGGCACACCGCCAGCATCGCGATCCTGCGACCGAGGTAGGCCCGCGCCCGGCGCGGTGCACGCCGCGCCCGTCAAGCCGCGCCGGTGCCGCGCCGATCACTCCCGCGATCCGTCGCCCGCTCCGGAGGGTTCTCCATGGCCGTCGAGTCCCCGCTCGCTCCACCCGTCACGCTGCGCGCGCAGGGCGTGATGCGCCTGCTGCCCGCGGCGTTCCTGGCGTTCTGGCTGTGCGGCTGGTTCGTGGGCGAGTGCTTTGCGCTCGCCGCCGTGGCCGGGGCGCTGCACTCGCTGTTCGGATTCCCGGTTCCCGAGTGGCTCGACAAGGTGCACACGCCCGCGAACGCGGCGATTCCGATCCTGGCGTTCCTCGCCGTGTGGCTGACGTTCTGGACCATGGGCGGCGTGGGCGCGATGGCGGCGTTCGCCGGCCTGCTGTGGGGCAGCGAGGAAGTGGCGTGGGACGCCGAGCAGATCGAGGTGCGTCAGCGCGCGTTTCCGTTCTCGCGCACGGTCCGCGTGCCGTGGGCGGACGTGTGGCGCATCGAGGCGTCGAGCGTGGGATTCGGCAAGCTGTCGGGATCGATCGTGGGGTCCGTCACCGCGATGACCGCGCGCGGCCGCAAGCCGATCGCCACGATGGGCTCCACCGAGGAGCGCGCGGCGCTCGGCGAGCAGCTTCGCGGCGCGCTGCAGTCCCTGCGTCCCGACGCGGAGCGCGATCCCCGCGCCGCGGCGCCGTTCGTGCGGGCGGCGAGCGGTGAAGCGCCGGCGCTGCCCGCGCAGTGGAAGGTCGAGCCCGATGAGGCGGGGCAGCTTGCGCTGGTGCAGCCCGTCGGCCCCCTGCGCATCGGCGCCGCGATCCTGGCGGGCCTCGGCGCCGTGCTGGCGCTGGTCGGCTGGAACATCGCGCGCCGCTCGGCCGTCGCCGACGGGAGCCGAGACCCGTGGGTGGGCGTGTTCGTCCTGGCGTTGCTCTCGGCGGCGCTGTTCGTGGGCGCCACGGTCATGGCGGCGACGCGGCGCTCACTGCACCCGCGTGGCGGCGGGCTCGTCGATCGCACGGTGCGCTTCGGGCGGACGAGCGAGCGTCAGTGGTCGCCCGCCCGGCTCGAACTACAGGCGTCGCGGGACAGCGACGGCGACGAGTGGTGGAAGCTGGTGGTGTCCGGCCCCGGTGCGAGCCCGGTCACCCTCGAATCCCACATCAACGACCCCGGACCGGCGCTCGCGTTGGGCCGATGGTTGTCGGAGCGTGGCGGACTGCCGTTCGCGGACGCCTCGCCGGATTCCCGCTCGCCGGCGGCGTGAGCGGGCCGTGCGGCCGCACGGGCTGACGCGCGCGGTGCGCGGGCGCCTTCTGGCGGGGTCCGGCGCCGCGACCCGGGCCGCTCACTTCGCCCCTCCGGCGCGACGGCGCACGCGCGCGTGCCAGGTGCCCGGCGCGGCGTGCAGCGTACGGCGCGGCAGGTCCCACGTGGCGACCAGCGAACCGTCGTGCTCGTCCCACGCGTAGCGCACGCGCCCGCCGAACGCCTTCTGCAACTCGCGCGCGATGCGGTGCGCCAGCTTCTGCGACGTGGTGAACACGTCCCACGCGCCACCGCGCTTCTCGAATCCGACGAGCCGCCGCTCCGGCTGCGTGTACGTGGCGCGTTCGGCCACGTGCACCACCCGCAGGCGCACGGCCTCCTCCGTCTGCGCCACGCCGGCACCGCGCAGGATCACGCGCCCGTACGCCTCGCCGGCGGCCACCTGGCGGCACGCGGGGCACACCGACCACTTCACGCCCACCGGCGGCGTGAACGCGAGCCGGCGACGCCCGCGGCGCCACGTCTTGTGCAGGTACACCGCGCCGCAGCGCTCGCACATGGTGGGCTCGGTCAGCCGCGGCATGCGGCGCGCGGCCGGCGCGCAGCGGTGATCCACGTCGCCCCGGTGCATCGGGGCCGGCGGGCGGCGAACCGCGGCGCGGGCAGGTGAGCGAAGGGTGGTCATACGCGCCTCCTCGGGTGCGGGAGTGGCGAGACGGGTGGTCCCGGCAACGGGTGAGGATGCGACCCGCGTGCCGGGCGACGGTTTTCGGGCGTGGACGTGCTCCCGCGAGGGGCGGTGCCGGGCGCGCAGCGTGTTGCGGGTGCCGAGTGCGCGGTGGTCGCGCGCCCGGAACGCCGACGGCGCGAAGCCGAAGGGCTCCGCGCCGTCAGGGCCTGCCACTCCATGGCGGTCACCGCCAACTTCACGGCGTCACGGACACCGCCGCGGTCGGCATGGCGGTCACCGCCAACTTCACGGGGTCACGAACACCGCCGTGGTCAGCGCCGGCACGACGAGCGCCGCCTGCGCCGCGTCGAACCGCGCCTGCTTCACCACCGGGTCGGCGCCGGCCGCCTGCGCCGGGTGCAGCGCGAGCTGCATCTGCGCGAACGCGGGGTAGGCGAACGTCACCGGCTCGGGCCGTGCGTTGAAAACCACGATCAGGCGCTTCCAGGGCGAGCCGAGCGCGGGCCGGTCGGCCACGGCGTCGTTCAGCGTCATCACGATCACGCCGGGGATCTGCGCGGGGCCCGTGTTCAGGAACCCGACGCGCGCCTGCACGTCGTCGGCGGTGCGCAGGCGGAACAGCGGCGTGCTCCGGCGCACGCGCAGGAAGTCGCGGAACGCACCGAACGCGAGGTCGAGCTGCGCGCGGCCCGGCGCGAGTGCGGCGTTGCCCACGAGCGGGCGGATCTGGTTCCAGCGGTCCTTGTTCTTCTCGGCGCCGGGCAGGCCCATGCCCCAGTGGTTCGTCGTGCGCGACCAGTCGATGCGGTTGAACCAGTCGCCCGAGTCGTAGCTGTCGGCGTCCATCGCCTTGGTGCGCAGGATCTCGCCGCCCGCGTGGAAGAACGGCAGGCCCTGCGACAGGGCCGGGATCGACAGCGCCAGCACCTGCATGCGCACACGCTGGTCGAGCGTGGCCGCGGCCGGCGCGGCGTACTGGATCTTGTCCCACAGCGTCTCGTTGTCGTGCGCTTCGACGTAGTTCACGCACTCGCCGGGCGCGGCCGTGTAGCCCACGCCGCTCGCCGAGCCGACCGCCGGGTTGCCGCGCCGATCGGTGAAGCGATACGTCGTCAGGTTGCCCGCGAGCCCCACGCGGATCTTGTCGCAGCCTTCCAGCAGGCGGCCCCGTTCGGCCTCGCCCGCGCCGTTGAAGCCCGAGGGGAACGTGAACAGGCCCGTCGCGAAGCCCTGCTCGCGGCGGTCGGTGAATGGGCTGCCCCCTCGCACGGCGTCGCGCAGGCGGTCGTTGAACGTGGCGATCGACGTGCCGGCCAGGTTCTTCTGCGTGGCGTTCGCACCGCGCTTGCCGCCCTGCACCTCGCCGAAGTCCCAGCCCTCGCCGTACAACAGGATCTTCGCGCCGTCGACGCCGTCCTTCTCGAGCGTGAGCGCGTTCAGGGCCGTGCGCACGGCCACCATGTTGGCCTTCATGTGGTGGCCCATCAGGTCGAAGCGGAAGCCGTCCACCTTGTAGTCGCGCGCCCAGTGGACGAGGTCGTCCACGATCAGCTTCTCCATCATGCGGTGTTCGCCGGCGGTGTTCGCGCAGCAGGTGCTGTTCTCCACCACGCCGTCCACGTTGAGGCGCTGGTAGTACCCGGGCACGATGCGGTCGAGCACGGAGAAGTCCGCGAGCCCGGCCGCGTGCGTGTGGTTGTAGACCACGTCCATCACGGTGCGGAGCCCCATGCCCGACAGCGCCTGCACCATGCGGCGGAACTCCACCACGCGCGGCGTGCCGTCGGGGTCGGTGGCGTAGCTGCCCTCGGGCACGCCGTAGTGCACCGGGTCGTAGCCCCAGTTGAACGCGTCGCGCATGCGCACCTTGCCGACCTCGGCCTGCTGCTGGTCGGAGTCGGCGGGCAGCTTCGTGAGGTCGCCGGGCGACTGCCACGTGGCCTTGTCCTCGTTCACCGTGGCGAAGTCGAAACTCGGCAGCAGGTGCACGTGCGTGAGCCCCGCCTCCGCGAGGGCCCGCAGGTGCTTCGTGCCGTTGGACTCGTCGGCGAACGCCAGGTACGTGCCGCGGTGCGCCGCGGGCACGGTCGCGTCGTCGGCGCTGAAATCGCGCACGTGCAGCTCGTACACGGCGGCGTCCTCGAGCGCGGCCAGCTTCGGCTTCTCGAGCGTGTCCCAGCCGGGCGGCGCCAGCGTGGGATCGTCCAGGTTGACGATCTGGCTGCGTTCGCCGTTGCTCGACAGGCTGCGCGAGTAGGGGTCGGTCGCGCGCACGGTCTCGATGCGACCGGTGCTCGGCGTGAACACCGTGACCTCGTACTGGTAGTACTTGCCGATCCAGCTGGGTTGGCCCGTCACTTCCCAGGCGCCGTTCGCGCCCTCGGTGTCGCCCGACGTCTCCATCTCGATCGTGGCGGAGGGACGTGGAGTGCGAGGACCGTCGAACAGCAGCAGTCGCACGTTCTGCGCCGTCGGCGCCCACACGATCAGCGTGGGGACCGCACCGTTCCAGGTGACGCCCAGCGGCCCGTTCCACGCCGCGATGTCGTCGAGCACGCCCGGCACCTGCAGCAGCGTCGCGTCGCCGGACGTGCCGTCGGCGCTGCGCACGCTCACCGCCACCTCGCCGCGCAGCCAGCCGTGCGCCTTCGCGAGGTCGGCATTGGCGATCTTCAGTGTCGTGTAACCCGCGAGGTACGGGAGTTCGTCGACCGTGCCCGCCGGTTCCGGCGTCAGCGCGATCGACTCGCCGCCCGTGACGCCAGCCTTCGTCACTCGCAGCGCCGCGGTCATCGAGCCGTGCAGGCGGAACGCACCCGCGGACGCGGGCACGTTCCACAGGATCGTGTTGCGGTCCACCCAGTGCGCCTTCTGCCGCGTGAGGTCACCGAACGCCAGGCCCGAGACGTCGGGCGCCTTCGGCGCCAGCTCGTTGCGACCCGAGACGATCCAGACTTCCCGCTGCTTCGTGAGGTCCAGGAACATGTCCGGGCCGGGGTCCTTCTGGTCGCCCTTGTGCACGATCACGCCGAGCTTCGTGGCGCCGGGCTTGACCGGCACGTCCCACCACACGCCCCAGTCGTCGCGGCCCGTCGGCGGCATCGGGCTGGGCCAGGCGGTGGGCGACACCGCGTCCTCCCACGTGTGCAGCCCCCAGCCGTCGAAGTCGGCGCGCGGGCGGTGATAGTGGATGCGCGCCGTGTTGGCGGCGAGCGCGGGGGCGGGCGACTGCGCGTGCGCGCGGTCCAGCGCGGGCGCGGCGAGCGCCGCCAGCGCCAGCGCGAAGCACGCGATGCGAACGAGGCGGAACATGCGGGCCTCCGGGAGAAAGACGCGATGGGGAAGCAGACGCGCGCATTCTCGGCGAAGGGTCCGATCCCGCCAAGCGCGTCGCGACCCGCCGCGTGCCCCGACCGGAGTGCGGTGCCTCGCCGCGCGCGGGCCGCACCATGCGAACCGGGGCCCCGTCCGTGCGAACAGGGCCCCGGTCACCGCGATCGCTCGCGCCGCGATCAGCCCTTCACGAGCTCCACGCGGCGGTTGTTCTGGCGACCCTCGGGCGTGTCGTTCGGCGCCACGGGCTTCGTCGCCCCCAGGCCCTTCGTGGTGAGCCGCGCCGCGTCCACGCCGAAGTTCGTCACGAGCATCGCCTTCACCGCGGCCGCGCGCTTGTCGGACAGCGCCTGGTTCGCGGCCGCCGTGCCCACGTTGTCGGTATGGCCCTCGATCAGCAGCTTCAGCTCGGGATGCTCGGTGAGCATCGCGGCGATCTCCTTGAGCGTGGGCGTCGACTCGGGGCGGATGCGGTCGGAGCCGGTGTCGAAGTAGATGCCCTGCGTGGCCACGCGCCCGTCTTGCGCGAGCGCGTCGTAGAGCTTCCGGCCACCCGCGGCGATGCGAAAGTTGCCGAACATCGCGGGGTTCTGCTCGTGCGCGTCGGTCCAGAACAGGATCTTGTTCGAGCGCGCGGTGCCGAAGTTCGGGATGTTCACGCAGCGCTTGTCGTTCACGTACACCTTCAGGTACGCGCCGTCGGCCATGATGCGCGCATGGGCGATCTTGCCCTGCAGTTCGGGGTTCACGTTCGAGCGCGTGATGTGGTTGTTCGAGCTCGCGCCCCCCACGCCGCCGTTGCCGAACAGGATGTAGTCGTACGCGTGCCCTTCCTTGTCGGGATAGATCCACATCTCGCCGCCCGGCACCGAGAAGTCGAACTCCATCGTGTAGCGATCGGGCAGCACCTCGGGCAACGGCACGTTGAAGTGCGACGTGTTCGACAGCCGCAGCCAGCGGGCCTGCTGCCACTCGACGATCTCCATCGCGCCGTCCACGAACTCGAGCCGGCGCGGGAAGTCGCCGACCTCGTCCTTCGTGAAGTCGTCGGCGAACAGCACGCGCGAGCCCGGCTTGAAGTCGTAGTTGGCCCACGCGCCCTGGCCCGGCTTCAGCTGGTCGGCCTCGGCCGTGCCGCTGGCGCTGCCCGCGGCGGCCTGCGCGCCCTCGGCGCCCTCCGCCGGGGCCGGAGCCTGCGCTCCCGGCGTCACCGCCTGTTCGGTCTTCTGGATGCCCTTGTCGACGGCCTGGTCGGCCTTCTGCTGCGCATGCTCCTTGACCCGGTCCTTCACGCGGTCCATCAGGCCGCCGTGCGCGGCCGGCGCGAGCACCAGGGCCAGCAGGCCGATGGCCGCGATGCCACGAGCGATCGTCTTCATCGAGTGCTCCTTTTCGCGAACGGCGCGATGCCCACGCGCCGCGTGCCTGTGTTCCACCCGGCTCCGTGGTCGAGCGCCGCGGTCGCGGCCTCCGGCGTGAGCCGGCGCGGGGTCGCGCCACGCGCCACGGTTGGTCGGCGCGCATGCTATGGCGTTCCCGCAGGCGTGGAAAGTCCCGGGCTGGCCCGGACTGTTCATGAGCCGGGCTAGAACGCCGACACGCCGCGCTGGTCCGCGCGCGGGTGGCGCAGGTGCACGAGCGTGGTCACCTCCGCGCACACGGCGCCGCCGCGGTCGAGGGCGGCCACGTGGAACTCGCGCTCGAAGCGGCCGGACTCCGCCAGCGCGCGCACCGCCGCCTCCACGTCGTCGTCACCCAGCGCGAAGTCCATCGTCAGCGCGGTGGCCGCGGGTTTGCGGTAGTCGATCGTCGCGCGCTTGAGCCACGCCTGGATGGCCAGTCCGCGGTGCGCGAGGATCTGCCAGTACATCACCGCGTGGAACGGATCGGCCGCCGAGAAGATCGTGCCGCCGAACGTCGTGCCCTGCAGGTTGCGGGTGAACAGCGAGCGCGCCACGCGCACGCGACACGTGCGGAACCCCGAGGCCGAACAGCACGCACGCCGCCGAACAGCAGCGGCGGGAACAGGTTCATCATCCAGCGGCCTGCCACTCGGACAGCTGCAGCGGGCGTTCCGACGGGTGCGTCCTCCCATCCGATCGTCGCGGGCGGCGACGGCCGTGCGCCCGCGCGGCGGACCCGCCGCGCGAGATCGCCGCGGCAGGGTACACCGCGATTCGGTCGAGCGCCGCGCGGCCGCTTCGTCTTCCCGGCGCCGGGCGGTCCGGCTATGGTGCCGACTCGCGCAATGACGCCCCATGACACGGAGGTCCCTCATGAAGCCCACGAAGCCCGCGCTGAAGGAGCGCTTCCTCGCCACGGCCGCGAAGGTGCCGGGCGCGGAGACGCGTTCGATGTTCGGTCAGTACGGCGCGCTGATCGCCGACCGGATGTTCGCGGGCACGTTCGAGGACCTGCTCGTCATGCGGCTTCCCGAGCCGGAGCGGCTGCTGTACATGCGGGCGTTCGGCGGTCGCGCCTTCGAGCCGATGCCGGGCCGGCCCATGAAGGAGTACGTCGCGGCACCGGCCGACGTGCTGCACGACGACGCGACGCTGCTCGCGTGGATGAAGCGCGCCGCCGCGTACACGAAGACGCTGCCGCCCAAGAAGGGCAAGGGCGAGCCGAAGGCCGCCGCGGCGAAGGCCCCGCCCGCACGCGGCGCATCGGCGAAGCCGAAGCGCGCGGCGAGCCCGGCCGAGGCCAGGGCCGCCGTCGCGAAGCCCGCGCGGTCGAAGGCGAAGGGCCTCGCGAAGAAGAAGGTCGTCCCCGCCGCGAAGCCGGGGTCGAAGAAGCGGGCTGCGAAGCCCGCAGCGAAACGATCCGCCACCCGCGGACGCTGACCGCCGAACCCGGCGGCCGATCCACATCCCCGGACCAGGAGGCCCCATGCGCTCGCCCGTCGTTCGCTTCTTCCTCGCGCTCGTGCTGGCCGAGGCCGTTCCCGTGATCGTGCTGGTGGCGATCGTCGCCGTATTCGGTCCGCGCGAAGCGGCGGGCGCGAACGCGTTCGCGCGGCAGGCGGGACCGTGGGTCGGGACCATCGGCGGGTTCGTGTGCGCGCTCGCCGGCGCGCGCTGGGTGGGGGCGGCCGCCGCGTCCCGCGCGCTCGCGTGGGGAACCGGCCTGGGGCTCGCGCTGGCGGCGGTCGACGTGGGCGTGTTCCTCGCGATGCGCGAGCCGTTCGCGTGGATCATCGCGATCTCGAACGCGGGCAAGGTGGTGGCCGGGGCGATCGGCGGCCTGCTCGCGGCCCGCGCGCCCGGCCGCTGACGGGCGCGCAGCCACCTCTCGAGGTCGCACCACCCGCCGGGAGAACACGCCCCGGCTCGCGGCGCGGCATCTCCCTTCGCGCGTGCGGCCTCGTGTAGTATCCGCGCGCTTTCCGCGCCGTCGCGCCACTTTCGCCCGGAGGCCGCGCGCCCCGGGCTCATCCAACGAGGCACTCCATGGCCCAGTATCCCGACGTGTTCATCGTGGGCGCCGCCCGCACGCCGATCGGCAAGTTCCTCGGCGGGCTCGGTTCGCTCAAGGCTTCCGACCTCGGCGCCATCGCGATCAAGGAAGCGGTCGTGCGCGCCGGCATCACGGGCAAGGACGTGGACGAAGTGATCATGGGCCACGTCGTGCAGGCCGGGCAGGGCCAGGCGCCCGCGCGCCAGGCCATGATCAAGGCCGGCATCGATCCGTTCGTGGGCGCCATCACCATCAACAAGGTGTGCGGCTCGGGCCTCAAGGCCGTGATGCTGGGCGCGCAGGCGATCAAGGCCGGCGACGCCGAGTGCATCGTGGCCGGCGGGCAGGAGAGCATGAGCACGGCGCCGCACTACATGTTCTCGGCGCGCCTCGGCACGCGGCTCGGCGACACGCAGCTTCGCGACGGCGTGGTGTACGACGGACTGTGGTGCTCGTTCAACGACTGCCACATGATCGAGCTGGCCCAGTACACCGCCGAGAAGGCGGGCCTGAAGCGCGAGCAGCTCGACGCGTTCTCGGCCGCCAGCCAGCAGAAGGCCGCCGCGGCGATCGCCGAAGGGCGCTTCGACAAGGAGATCGTCAAGGTCACGATCCCGCAGCGGAAGGGCGACCCGGTCGTGGTCGCGAAGGACGAGTCGGTGCGCGGTGACACGACGGCGGAGAGCCTGGCGAAGCTGGGCCCCGTGACGAAGGACAAGGGCGGCATGATCACCGCCGGCAACGCGCCGGGCCTCAACGACGGCGGCGCGGCCGTGGTGCTGATGAGCGAGGCGCGCGTCAAGGCGACCGGTGCGAAGCCTCTGGGCCGCGTGGTCGCTTACGCCACGGGCGGCGGCGAGCCGAAGGATCTGTTCTTCGCGCCGATCGACGCCGTGCAGAAGCTGATGAAGAAGATGGACGTGAAGATCGACCACTTCGACCTGATCGAGGCCAACGAGGCCTTCGCCGCGCAGGCGCTGGCCGACGGCAACGCGCTCGGCTGGGACTGGGACCGCTGCAACGTCTGGGGCGGCGCCGTGGCGCTGGGCCATCCGATCGGGGCGAGCGGCACGCGCGTGCTGATCACCCTGCTGCACGCGCTCGAGGCCCGCGGCAAGAAGACGGGCCTCGCCACCCTTTGCCTGGGCGGCGGCAACGCCGTGGCCCTGGCCGTGGAGCGTGTGTGATGGCGGCGCCCGCGCAGGAAGTCGTCGTGGCCGTGTCGGGCCACGTGAAGAAGATCGCGGTGATCGGCGGCGGCACCATGGGCAACGGCATCGCCCAGGTGTTCGCCACGTGCGGTTTCGACGTCGAACTGATCGACGCCAAGCCCGAGTTCGTGGACCGCGCGCTGGGCGCGATCGCGAAGAGCCTGGACCGCGTGGCCAAGAAGCAGGCGTGGGACGAGTCGAAGGCCAAGGGGATCCTGGCGAAGATCCACGGGGGCACGTCGCTCGACGCCGCGAAGGACTGCCAGCTCGTGGTGGAGGCGGTGACCGAGGACTTCGCGGTGAAGAAGCAGATCTTCACCACGCTCGACGCCGTGTGCCCGGCCGGGACGATCCTGGCCAGCAACACGTCGAGCATCTCGATCACCGAGATCGCCGCCGTCACCAGGCGCGCGAGCCACGTGATCGGCATGCACTTCATGAACCCGGTGCCGGTGATGCAGCTGGTGGAGATCATCCGCGGGCTCGCCACCACCGACGAGGTGTACGCGATCACCGAGGAGCTCTCGAGGCGACTGGGCAAGACGCCCGTCGAGGTGAACGACTACCCGGGCTTCGTCAGCAACCGCATCCTGATGCCCATGATCAACGAGGCCGTCTACACGCTCATGGAAGGCGTGGCGACGAAGGAAGCGATCGACACCGTGATGAAGCTGGGCATGAACCACCCGATGGGCCCGCTCGCACTGGCCGACCTGATCGGCCTCGACACCTGCCTCAGCATCATGGAGGTGCTGCACGACGGGCTCGGCGACACGAAGTACCGCCCGTGCCCGCTGCTGCGCAAGATGGTGAAGGCGGGCTACCTCGGCCGGAAGACGGGCCGCGGGTTCTACGACTACACGGCGTAGATCCGCACACGCGACGTGACGCACCGGCGCGGGGCGACCCGCGCCGGTGGTGTTTCGGGAGGACCGACGGAACCGCGCATGCCGAGTGCGTCCAGGAAGAAATCCGCGTCCCCCGCGCACCGCGCTCCGGGCGCCGCGGGCGCGCGGCCCACGGGCGCGTGGGGCGTGCCCGCGATGCTCGCGGGCGTGGGCGCCGTGGCGCTGCTGTGGCGCATGCTCTACCTGTCGCGCCTCGAGGCGTCACCGCTCGCGGGCGCGCTGTTCTCCGACTCGCTCTCGTACTGGGAGTGGTCACGGCTGATCGTGGCGAACGGGCCGGTGGGAAATCACGCGTTCTTCCTGGGCCCGCTCTACGCCTACGTGCTCGCGCTGCTGCGGCTGCTCGGCGCGGGCGAGGCGCTGGCGGTGCTGCGCATGCAGGCCCTGTGCGGCGCCGCGGCGGCGGTGCTGCTGGCGGACGCCGTGCGCCGGCTGACGTCTTGGCGATGGGGGCTCGCGGCGGGGCTCGCGGTGGCGCTGCACCCGATGGTGGTGTTCTTCGACGGGCTGGTCCTGCAGGAATCGCTGCTGTTCGCGGTCGAGGCCGCGCTGCTGTGGTGGGTGGTCGCGCGCGATCCGCGCACGGCGCCGCCGTGGGCGTGGGCGGTGACCGGCGCGCTCGTCGGACTGCTGGCGCAGGGCCGCGCCACCTCGCTCGCGCTGCTGGCGCCGGCGGCGCTCGCGCTCGGCGCCGTGGCGGGCGGTCGCGCACGCGTCGTGCGGGCCGCGGTGATGCTCGCGGCGTGCGCTGCGCTCGCGCTGCCGGCGGCGCTCCACAACCGCGCGGCCACGGGCGAGTGGATCCCGTTCACGTACTCGGGTGGCTACAACCTGCGCGTGGGCAACAATCCCACCGCGAACGGCACGTTCGTCCCGATCACGCTCACCGACGACCTGTCGTCCGCGCACGGCGAACCCGTGGACGGCGGCGCCGATCTCGACGGCCGCGTGTTCCAGCAGGCGATGGCCGGCCGCGAGTACTCGGCGGCGCAGAGCGACCGGCGCTGGGCGGCGGAGGCGTTCGACTGGATGCGCACGCACCCCGCGCGTGCCGCCGTGCTCGCGCTGCGAAAGCTCGCGATGCTCGCGAACGTGCGCGAGTACCCGCAGGTGGAGAATGCAGACGAGTTCGCCGAGCTCGCCGGCCCGCTCGGCCTGCCGCGGGCGCCGCTCGTGGTGCTGCTGTTCACCCTCGCCGGCGGCGGGCTCGCGGCCGCGTGGCGCATGGGCGGCGCCGCGCGGGCGATCGCCGCGTGGCCTTTCGCACTGGCGCTCGCGCTCGCGCCGTTCTTCGTGACCGACCGCTACCGCCCCGCGCTGGTGCCCGCGCTGGTCGTGCTCGCCGCGATCGGTGCGCGCTCGCTCGCCGCGGCGCGCGCCCGGCCGCCGCGCGCGGTGCTCGCCGGGGCGGCGATCGCGCTGGGCCTCGCGCTGCTGCCACTGCCGGGCCTCGGGCCGGTGCGCTATCGCTGGGGCGTCGAGGGCGATCTCGGCGCGCGCTGGCTGCAGCACGGCGATCCGCAGCGCGCGCTCGTCCACCTTCAGCGTGCCGCCGCGCTCGACCGCGATCCGCGGATCGGCTGGACGGGCAGCGCGAGCGAGTTCGTGCCGCGCGCGATCACGTACCACCTGATGGGGCAGGCGCTGCTGCAACTGGGACGCACCGACGAAGCCATCGTCGCGCTCGAGCGGGCGCACCGGCTCGCGCCGGACTCCGAGTCGGTGGGCGCCACGCTCGCACGCGCGTACCTGGCGGCGGGCCGCGTCGACGACGCGCGCGCGCTGGGCGACGCGGGCGTGACGATCTCGGCGGGCGAGCCCGCATACCAGCAGGGGCTCGCGGCCGCGCGCGCGGGCGACCTTGTGGCGGCGGCCGCACGTTTCGCCGAGGCGACCGCGGCTGACCCGCGGCACGACGCGGCTTGGGGCGCGCTCGTGCGCGTGCACATCCAGCAGGACGATCGCGAAGGCGCGCGCCTCGCGTACGAGGCCGCTCGCGCTGCCGGCTGGAACGGCCCGCAGGCCGACGCGCACCAGGCGCTCGTGGTGTACGCGGCCGGCGACCCCGGGATGGCGCGGCAGCTGTTCGCGCGCATCGACGCCGCCGCGCGCCGCGACGACCCGGTGTTGCGCGAGATCGAGTCGATCCTCAGCCGTTGATCGGCCGCGCCGCGCGCGGCGTGCGTCGCGACAGTCGCAGCAGTCGCCGGCCCTCGGCCGCCACCGCCGAACGCAGCGCCGCTGGCGCGCGCACGGTGAAGTCGAACGGCAGCCGCGCCAGTTCGCGCGCGAACCACGCGAGGTCGTCGGCCTGCGCGCGCAGCCGCACGCCGCCCGGTTCGGGCTCCAGCACGCCGAGCGCCGCGAACAGCGCCTGCCGCGCGGTCGCGAGGTCGGTGTCCAGGTGCACGTCCACGGCGTGCGCGCGCGGCAGCGAAGCGATGGAGTGCTTCAGCTGTGCGAGCGCGTCGAAGCCGGCGGGCGGCGCGAACGTGGCATCGTGGAGCGCGGCGTGTTCCACGCGGTCGAGCCGGAACGTGCGCAGGTCTCGCCGCAGGTGGCAGTGCCCCACCGCGTACCAGCAGCCGGCCCGGTACACGAGCCCGTACGGATCGAACGCGCGCTCGGTGACCGCGCCGAGCGGCGCGCGGTAGCGCAGCGTCACGCGGCGCCGCTCGTGCGCGGCGGTGCTGAGCGCGACCAGCGCCTCGTGGCGCGCCGGCGGCCCGGGCCGCGCAGAAGTCGAGCGCCACCGTCTCGTCGATCGCGCGCACGCGCCGCCGCACGAGCGCGGGCAGCACGCGCTCGAGCTTGGCCTGCGCGCTCGCCACCGCCGGCGCCGAGTCGGCCAGGCCCAGCCCGCGCGCGGCGAGCAGGCCCACCGAGAGCGCCAGCGCCTCGTCGTCGGTGAACATCATGGGCGGCAGCTTGAAGCCCGACACCAGCGCATATGCGCCGTGCCGCCCGCGTTCGGTGGTGATGGGCACACCCATCGCCTCGAGCCTCGCCACGTGGCGTCGCAGCGTTCGTTCGTCGACGCCGAGGCGCCTGGCCATTTCGGCGCCGGTCATGCGGCCCTCGGACTGCAGCATCTCGAGCACGGCGAGCAGTCGACGGGTCGTGGACATGCGTGCACTCTACCGAACAATCAGGACCATTTTCGCCCGGATTGTTCGAGAAGGTCGGGGCCGTCGACGCGGGAGAGCCCGGTGGTCGACCACGGAACCCACGCCCCAACCGGAGGCTTCCCATGAGCACATCGCCCTCGAACACGCCCGCGGCCGTCACGGGCGAGCACGCGGACGGCAGGGTGGGCTCATGCACGGAACGTCGCAGAAACAGGACTGAAATCGCCCTGATTCGATGCGAGAGTGCGCGCTCCGCCGAACGACGGCGGGCGTGCCGGCGACTTCGTGAGCGACGAGGAGTACCAGGGCCGTGCGATCCGCTGCCGCTACCGCTGGACGCGGACGAACCCCGAGTCGCCGCGCTGGGAGCAGGCCTTCTCGACCGACGGCGGCGCCACGTGGGAGACCAACTGGATCGCGGAGTTCCGTCGTGCGCACTGATCGAACCTCCCGCGGAAGCCGGTGGCCGGTCACGGCGGGGGTCGCAGGCGTGGTTGTCGCCGCGTGCGGCGCGGCGAGCACCGCAAGCGCGGCGGGTGCGAGCCCGGCCTCGCACGCGAACCTGTGGCTCTACTTCTCGATCGTGTTCGGGATCGTCGTGCTGCCGGGGATGGACATGGGCCTGGCGCTCGCGACCAGTCTCGCGAGCGGGCGGCGCGCCGCGTTCGCCGCGATCGCCGGCATGGTGGCGGGCGGTGGCGTGCACGTGGCGATGGGCGTGCTCGGGGTGAGCGTGGTGCTGCGCACGGTGCCCGCGGCGTTCCAGGCGATGTTGTGGGTGGGCGCGGCGTACGTGGCGTGGATCGGCGTGGCCGTGATGCGCGGCGGCTTCGCGCCGCCCGACGGCCCGGAGCGCACGCCCACGTCGGCGCGCACGGCGTTCGCGCGCGGGGCGCTGACGAACCTGCTGAACCCCAAGGCCTACCTGTTCACGCTCGCGATCCTGCCGCAGTTCGTGCGCCCCGAGTACGGCCCGCTGCTGCCGCAGACGGCGGCGATCGTGGCGATCAACGCCGCCACGCAGGTCGCCGTGTACGGTGCGGTGGCGTGGTTCGCCGACCGCGCGCGGGCGTCGCTGGCGTCGCGGCCGGCGGCGGGCGTGTGGGTGGCGCGCGTGGTGGGTGGGCTGCTCGTGGCGGCGGCGCTGCTGACGGTCGGGGAGGGCTGGCGGCACCGCTGATCGGGGCAGTCCGGGCGCGGTCCCGGGGGCCGGTTGCGGCGTTGCCTCCGGCGCGCCGAGCGAGCAATATGCCGTGCGCTCCGGCCCCTCGGTCGGCC
>JBGAOB010000373.1:0-4728 GCA_044222045.1 Candidatus Eiseniibacteriota bacterium | reverse complement strand
TGGCCCACGCTAGCGCAGCCGTCCGGGTCGCGTCCACGATTCCCGCGCGGGCCCCGGCCTCGTTCGCGCCGACGGTGCGTGCTAGCGTGCCGCCCATGACGCCCACGCCCCACGAACCCGCGCCGTCCACCGACGCGCTCACCACGCTCACGCCGTTCGTCGAGATCATGCTCGCCGCGCAGGCGCGCGAGTACCCGTACCACGTCGTCATGGTGATCGGGCGCGACCACGAGTTGATGCTCCCGCGCCTCGCCACGCCCGCGTTCGCGACCAGCTTCGACTGGCACTCCGCGGTGCACACGCACTGGGGGCTGGCGCGCGCGCTGCGCTGCGCACCCGACGCGCCGTGGGGCCCGCGCGTGCGCGCGGCGCTGGCCATGAGCCTGACCGCGCAGCGGCTCGAGGCCGAACTGGCGTTCTTCACCGCGCCCGGGCGCGAAGGCTTCGAGCGTCCCTACGGCCTCGCGTGGCTCCTGCAGTTGTGCGCCGAGATGCGCACGTGGCAGGACCCGGGTGCGCCGCACTTCGCGGGGCTGCTGGCGCCGCTCGAGCGGCTCGCGGCGCAGCGGCTGTGGGCGTGGCTCGAACGGTTGCCGTTCCCGGTGCGCGCGGGCGAGCACTCGCAGAGCGCGTTCGCGGCCGGCCTGCTGCTCGATTGGGCCCGCGACGCGGGGCAGGGCGAACTGCGCGCGCGCGTGGCCGAGCGCGTCGTGCGGCTGTACGGCGGGGACCGCGCCGCGCCGGTGGCCTACGAGCCCTCGGGCCAGGACTTCCTCTCGCCGCTGCTCGGCGAGGCCGACCTGCTGCGGCGCGCGATGCCGCCCGAGTCGTTCGCGCCCTGGCTCGCGGGCTTCCTGCCGCCGCCGGGCGCCCCCGAACTCGAGCGCTGGCTCACGCCGGCGGTCTCGCCCGACCCGGCCGACGGCAAGTTCGCGCACCTGGACGGGCTCAACGTCACGCGCGCGTGGATGCTGGACGGCCTCGTCGCGGCGCTGCCGGTCGGGCACCCGCACCGCGCGTCGCTCGCGGCCGCCGCCGTGCGCCACCGCGCCGCCGGGCTGGCGGGCGCGCGCAGCCCGCACTGGTCGGGCTCGCACTGGCTCGGCAGCTTCGCCGTCTACCTGCTCACCGGCCGCGGGCTCGCCTGAGGCGGCGCGGCCGCGGTCCGCGTCAGACGTGCTCGCGCAGGCGGTGCGTGCCGAGCGCGCCGCGGGTCACGGTCGCGCGCACGAGGATGAAGAACGCGAGCCCGATCGCGCCGGCGATCGCCTCGGCGAACAGCATGCCGCTCGGCCCGAACCTGCCGTGCGCCCAGCCGTCCACCGTGGTCATGTAGGCGATGGGCGTGTTCGAGAGCGAGGCGTACAGGCTGAACTTGGTCGCCGCGCCGCCCAGGCCCATCGACTCGAGCACGAACGCCGAGAAGCCCGCGTAGGTGAGCCCGGTCACGAACGCGTACGCGAGCGTCATCACGATGTACCAGAGCTCGGTGTGCGGCAGCACGGCCATGCCGACCGCGCACAGCGCCTGCGCGACACCGAACGCCATGTAGGCGTTCTTGCGGTCCATGCGGTCGCAGATCCAGCCGCCCGTGATGCTGCCCACCATCATGACGACGCCCGAGACCACGCCGGTCGCGAGCGCGACCGTGTTGGCCGAGGCCTTCCAGTCCGACGCGACGGCCGACCACAGGCCCGCCGCGGCGCCCGAGCCGATGGGCAGGAACGACAGCACCAGCGCGAGCGCGCCCGGCTTGCTGCAGGCGAGCTGCCAGATGTCCTTCACCACGCCGACGAGCGCCGGGCCGACGCGCGCGAGCGGCCGCTCCTCGTGCGGTTCGTGCACGAGCGCGAGCGGCACGATGCACAGCGCGCAGATGGCGCCGAGCACGAGCGCGGGGCCCGAGCGCTGGCTCATGTGCTGGGCGAGCACCAGGCCGAGCCCGCCGCCGACGCCGCTGCCGCCCAGGTTGCCGGCCTGGAACCAGCCGCCCGCGCGCCCGTACTGCTCGGGCCGCACGCTCGTGAGCATCAGCGCCTGCGCCGTCATGCCCACGACCGCGACCGCGAAGTTCGCCACCAGCGTCACCGAGGTGAGCAGGGCCAGGTTCGCGTGGTCGGCCGGCACGAGGCCCATGGCGACGAGGCCGGCGGCGCTGAGCACCCCGGTGATCAGGTACCAGAGGCGGTTGTTCAGCGTCGCGTCCACGAGCGGCGCCCACAGGAACTTGGTCGTGTGCGGGATGAAGCTGGTGGCGATGAGTGCCGAGATCGGCCCCACACCGATCCCGGCCTGCGCGAGCTGCCAGGCGATCGTGACGGTGAGGTAGCCGCTCATCACGCCGAACGGGCTGCCGAGCACGAGGAACACCCACGGGTGCGTGTGGCGAGTCATGGGGCCGCACGCTAGCACGCACCGCGGGGCGCGGCCACGCACGCACCGGCATTTGCCGCGCGCGAGCGTGCCGGTTGGCCTTCAAGCGCCACGCGCGCCCGCCGAGACTCGACGGGGATCCGCCCCTCGAGACCCGGAGCGGGCGGCCGCCGACCGCCCAGGAGCGAGTCCGCCTTGCATCATCGTTCGTCACGTTGCTCCCGCGCCGGATCGGACGCGGGTTGCCGCTCGCCATCTTCGTGGCCGGGGCGGTGCTCGGCGTGTCGCTGTTCGCGGTGCTCGAACGCGAGCGCCGGACCGCGGAGGACGAACGGTTGCGCCCAGATCGCCGCCGCGGAGCAGGCGCTGCGCGCGCGCATGGCCTACTACGAGGAGGGACTGCGCGGCGGCGTCAGCCTGTTCCGCTCCTCCCGTTCGGTCGAGCGCGAGGAATGGGTGGAGTACGCGCGGTCGCTGGCGATCGAGGAACGTTACCCGGGCATCCGCGGCATCGGCTTCGTGCGGCCGGTCGCGGCGGGCGAGGAACAGCGCTTCCTGGCCCGCGTGCGGGCCGACGCCGCCGACTTCGTGATCCACGACGTGCGCCGGGCGTGTCGGGACCGCCCGCGCGCGCGCGGCCGGATGCGCTACGTGGTCAGTACATCGAGCCCCTGTCGGGCAACTTCGCCGGGCGCGGGCTGGATTTGGCCTCGGAGCCGACGCGCCGGCTCGCGGCCGAACGCGCGCGCGACCACGGCCAGCCCGCCATGACGGGCCGCATCCAGCTCGTGCAGGACCAGCAGCAACGTGCCGGCTTCCTGGTGTTCGTGCCGTGGTACGACCGGGCGCTGCCGGCGAGCACGGTGGAGGAACGGCGGCGAGGCGCTGCGCGGCTGGGTGTACGCGCCGTTCGTGGTGCAGGAGTTCCTCGAAGGCGTGCTGGGCACCGCCGCACGCGACCTGGAGCTGGAAGTGGCGATGGCGGCGGCGGACGGCGCCCCGACGGCGGTGTTCGACTCGCGTCCCGGCCTCGGCGGCGGGCGCGAGCCGTTCCCGATGGTCACGCACGTCGAACTGGCCGGCCAGCCGATCGAACTGCGCTGGCGGCCGGCACGCCGCTCGCCGGTCGTGGGGCGCGAGGCGCTGGCGCTGGGGCTGGCGGCGGTGCTCTTCTCGGCGCTGCTCGCGCTGCTCGTGCACACGCTGCGGACGGTCGGCGAGCGCGCCGGGCGCCTCGCGGACGAGCGCACGCGCGAGCTGGTCGAGAGCCGGGCCGAGCTGGCGCGCCGCGCCACCGAGCTGGAAGCGGCGCGCGACACCGCGCTCGAGGCGGCGCGCGCCAAGGCCGAGTTCCTCGCCACGATGAGCCACGAGATCCGCACGCCCATGAACGGCGTGATCGGGATGTCGGGCCTGATCCTCGACACCGAGCTGACCGCCGAGCAGCGGAGTACGCGCAGACCACGCTCAGCTCGGCCGAGTCGCTGCTCGCGCTGCTCAACGACATCCTCGACTTCTCCAAGATCGAATCGGGCAAGCTGCAGTTCGAAGCGGTGCCGTTCGACCTGCAGACCACGATGGACGAGGTGGCCGACCTGCTGGCCACGCGCGCCGCCGACAAGGGCGTCGACCTGCTCGAGCGCTACGCGCCCAACGCGCCGGCGCGGTTCGTGGGCGACCAGGGCCGCGTCCGCCAGGTGCTGCTCAACCTGGCGGGCAACGCGCTCAAGTTCACCGCCTCGGGATACGTGCTGCTCGAAGCGGAGTGCCTCGAGGGCACCGAGACGCACGCGCGCATGCAGCTGTCCGTCCACGACTCGGGCATCGGCATTCCCGCCGAGGTGCTGCCGCGGCTCTTCCACCAGTTCACCCAGGCCGACGCGTCGACGACCCGGCACTACGGCGGCACCGGGCTCGGCCTGGCGATCGTGCGCCAGCTGACCGAGCTGATGGGCGGCAGCGTGAGCGTCTCGCGCGTCGAGCGTCGCGGCTCGGTGTTCCGCGCGACGCTGCACCTGCCGATCGACGAGCAGCTCCGCGCCCGTGCCCGTGCGCGCCCCGGTGCGCCGGGTGCTGATCGTGGACGCGGTCACGCGCGCGCGCTCGCCGAGCCGGCTGGTGGAATGGGGCTCCGAGGCCGACGTGGCCGAGTCGCCGGACGAACTGCTGGCGCGCCTGCGCCAGGCACGAAGAGACGGGCGGCCGTACCTGAGCTCGTGGTGCTGGAGTCGCGCCCAGCGGGCTTCGACGCCGTCGCGACCGCGCGGCTGGTGGGCGAGCAGGAAGGCCGCACGGGCCCGGCGCTGCTCGGACTCACGGCATTCGCGCGCCGTGGCAGAAGCGGCGAACTTCGCG
>JBGAOB010000372.1:0-3746 GCA_044222045.1 Candidatus Eiseniibacteriota bacterium | reverse complement strand
CGCTCAACGTGTCGCTCGAAGACCTGCGCGGCGTGGGCAACGGCACCCGGCGCGGGCACGCGGCGGCGCTCGGCTCATCCACCTGTTCGCCCGGCGCGGCGAGCGTCGCGCGCGCGCTGCTGACCGCGCCGGGTGGCGGGCTGGTGTCGTGCTACGGGCCCACCGCGCTGACGCTGCTCAACCCGTCGACGCAGCTCGTGCGCGACTACGCCGCGCGCGCGGCCACCGGTACGCCGGTCACGCTCGGCGAAGCCTCGTCGGCACGGCCGCAGGCCCTGTTCCAGATCTCCACGCCCGAGGGCTACGCGTTCACGTTGTTCGGCGACCCGCAGCTGCGCGTGCCCGTGCCGCCGCCGGCCGTGGCGCGCACGCTGCGCACGCCGCGCGCGACGACGGCTTCGCCCGGAACGGAGGCGCTCGCGTTCGCCGCGCCGGTCGCGAGCCCCGCACGCGGGCCGGTGCGCGTGGCGTGGACCGCAGGTGAGGGGGCGCGCGTTGACGTGGACGTGTTCGACGTCACGGGCCGGCGCGTGGCGGCTCTCGCCCGCGGCGCCGTCGCGCCCGTGCGCGACGTCACGTGGGACCTGCGCGACGCGGGCGGATCGCGCGTGTCGCCGGGCGTGTACCTGGTGCGCGCCACGGGCGCGGGGCGGGTCGCCACGCAGCGCGTGGTGGTGCTGCCGTGATCACCGCGGCGCGGTGAACCGCTCCCCGCATCGCGCCCATGCGAAAGGCCGCGCCGGATGCTTCCGGCGCGGCCTTCGTGCTTCGTGCGACGCGGCGCGTCACTCGATCGGCTTCTCCTCGATCGGACCGAGGCCTTCGAGCGCCTTCTTCGCCACCTCCGGGTTCGACACCACGAGCAGGCGCAGGTCCTTCGTGCAGAAGTGCTGCTTCAGCACGCGCTTCACGTCGTCCATCGTGACGGCGCGCACGCGATCGCCGTACGTCTCGATGAACTTCGGATCGAGCCGGAAGAACTCCACGTTCGCCAGCTCGCCGGCGAGGTCGTCGGGCGCCTGCAGGCCGAGCGGGTACTGGCCCACCAGGTAGTTGCGCGCCTTGTCGAACTCCGCGGTGGTCGGGCCCTCGTCCACCAGCTTGCCGACCTCGGCGAGCACGGCGTCCACGCAGGTGCGCAGCTTGTCGTTGCGCGTGAACGTGCCGATGCGGAACGCGCCCGCGGAGCGGTACTGCGCGAAGCGGCTGCTGATGGAGTACGTGAGGCCCTTCTCCACGCGAATGCTGTTCACGAGCCGCGACGTGAAGCCGTCGCCGAGGATCGTGTTCGCCACCTGGATCGCGTAGTAGTCGGGATGGTTGCGCGGCACCGACGGGCACGCCATGCGGATCTGCGTCTGCGTGGCCTCGGGCTTCTGGATCACGCGGATCGTGGTGCCGTGGACGGGCGCCACCGGCCCGTACGGGGCGGCGAGCCCGGCGCTGGCGCCGCCCGCCGGCTTCCAGGACGCGAACGACTTGCCGAGCTGCGCCACGATCGTCTTCGCGTCCACGTCGCCGACCACCGCCAGGATCGCGCGATCGGGCGTGAGCCAGCGGCGGTGGAACGCCACCACGTCGTCGCGCACCAGCGACGTCACGCTGGCCGTGCCGCCGAGGCCCGGGTGGCCCAGCGGGTGGTCACCGTACAGGTAGCTGGCCAGCGCGCGGTCGGCGATCGCCTGCGGCTCGTTCTTCGCCGACTCGATCTCGCCGAGTGCCTCCTGCTTCTTGCGCTCGAACTCCTCGGTCGAGAACGTGGGCGACACGACCACGTCGCGCATCAGCTCCAGGCCCAGCGGCAGGTCCTTGCTCAGCACCTCGCACGTCACGGTGATCGCTTCGGACGACGAGGAAGCGCCGAGCTCGCCGCCCACGAACTCGATGTCCTCGGCGATCTGCTGCGCCGTGCGCGCGCCGGCGCCCTGCGTGAGCAGCTCGGCGGTCAGGCGCGACAGGCCTTCCTTGCCCGGCGGGTCGGCCACCGAGCCGGCGTTGATCACCAGCCGGAAATCCACGAGCGGCAGCCGCTTCGTGGGCATCACGATCACGGTGAGCCCGTTCGGCAGCGTGGTGCGCGTGTACGCGGGCAGCTTCGTGGTGGCGGCGGCCGCGGGCGCGGCGAGCGCGGCCAGGGCCAGCAGCGCGGCCGCGAGCGCGGCGCGCATCGGGGCGGGCGTCTTCATCGCGCACCTCCCTGTTCGCGCGCTTCGGGCACGAGCGTGACCACCGTGCGTCGGCGCGCGTCGAAGATCTCGCGCGACACGCGCCGTACGTCGTCGGCCGTCACCGCGCGGTAGCGGCCCACGGCGTCGAACATCTTCCGGTAGTCGCCGTACACGTGCTCGTAGTAGCCGAGCGCGCGGCCGGCGCCGTTGTTCGTCTTGAGGGCCTGCACGAATCCGGCCTCCACCAGGTTCTTCGCCTTCTGCAGTTCGCGCTCGCCGGGGCCTTCGTTCACGAAACGGGCGAGCACCGAGTCCACGGCGGCCACGCCCTCGGCGGCGGTCTTGCCGGGCGCCAGTTCGGCGGACACCTCGAACAGCGTGGGCTCGAGCGAGGTCTGGAACCCGGCGTACACGCCGAGCGCCAGCTGCTGCTCGTACACGAGCGCCTCGTGCAGCCGCGACGACTCGCCCTGCGACAGCATGGCCGCCACCAGGTCGAGCGCGTAGATGTCGTCGCTCTTCACGCTGGGGGCCTTGTAGCCCATCTGGAAGCTCACGGTCTCGGACGGGTAGTGCACCTCGGCGCGCTTCTCGCCGCGCTGCTCGGGCTCGGGGTTCACCGGCGCGGGCGGCGGCGTCTGCGCGGGAATGGGGCCGAAGTACTTCTCGATCATGGCCTTCGTCTTCACGGGCTCGAAGTCGCCGGTCACGACCAGGATGCAGTTGTTCGGCGCGTAGTAGGTGCGGAAGTAGGCCACCATCTCGTCGCGCGTGATGCGCTCCAGGTCCTTCATCCAGCCCACGACCGGCCACGCGTACGGCGACGCCGCGAACGCCGTGGCGTACAGCTGCTCGTCGAGCAGGCCGTTGATGTTGTTGTCCGTGCGCATGCGGCGCTCCTCACGCACCACCTCGACCTCGCTCTTCAGCATGTCGGGCAGCAGCGACAGCGACGCCATGCGGTCGGCGTCCAGCCGCATCATGGTTTCGAGCGCATCGGAACCGCCCTCCTCGTAGTAGGCGGTCATGTCGCGGCTGGTGAACGCGTTCGAGTACGCGCCCTGGGTCTCCAACTGGCGGTCGTATTCCTTGGGCGGAACGTTCGCCGAGCCGTTGAACATCATGTGCTCGAAGAAGTGCGACAGGCCCGTGATGCCCTGGCGTTCGTTGCGCGAGCCGACGCGGTACCACTGCCAGAACGCCACGGCCGGCACGCTGTGGTCCTCGTGCAGCAGCACGGTGAGCCCGTTCGGCAGCTGCCAGCGCTCCACGGGAAAGGTCAGCGGGGTGATCGCCGGCGCAGCGAGCGCGAGCGCCGTGGCGCACAGCGCGGCGGCGCGGAAGACGGGATGCATGCGAAGCCTCCTCGAGGTCGTGGGTTCGACGACGCGCGGCACGTTAGCCCGGACCGGAGCGCTCGGCGAGCGCGCATGGCGTGCACGCGGGGGGCGCCGGGCGCCGGCGGGCACGGCGGAGAACGCCGGACCGCCCCGGCGAACGTGCCGGGGAGAACGCCGGCGTCGCGCTCTCCCGGGCGCAGGCCGCGGCGCCGGAACGCACCCCGGCGGGCGTGCGACG
>JBGAOB010000371.1:0-4802 GCA_044222045.1 Candidatus Eiseniibacteriota bacterium | reverse complement strand
CCGGTCGCGCGCCGCGAAGCGCTCCGCGAGCGCGCGTGTGCCGTCGGTCGAGCCTCCGGCGACCACCAGCACCTCGAGCCGCTCGCGCGGCCAGTCCTGGGCCAGCACCGAGGCCAGCGCGCGCGCGAGGCGCCGCTCCTCGTTGCGTACGGCGAGGATCACGGTGACGAACGGCTGCGCCGGCAACGGCGGCAACCGGTCGAGTGTTTCGCGAATGGGGGCGTTCATGCGACCTCCGAGGGGTTTCGAGCGAACCAATCCCGCCACGACAGCGTCTTGCGCAGCACGAAGACGAACAGCGCCGCGGACACGGCGTAACCCGAGACGAGCGCCGTCGCGGCGCCCACCGCGCCCAGGCGCGGCACGAGCACGGCCGCGACCGTCACCATCACGAGCAGCCCGGCGCCGAAGACCACGGCGCGCACGCGTTCGAGGCCGAGGCCGAGGCAGACCTGCTCGAGCAGCGTCGCGCACGCCGTGAGCGGCAGCGCGCACGCGGCGACGCGCAGCGCCGCGGCGCCGCCCACGTACGGCGCGCCGAACGCGACCCGCATGACGCCCTCGGGCAGCGCGAACAGCACGGCCGCGGCGGGCACCGACAGCAGCACCACGAGCGTGCCGGCCGAGCGCACGGCGCGGCGGAACTCGGGCGAGCGCGCCGGCGTGCTCGCGAGCACGGGCAACAAAGGCCACCAGACGACCGAGAAGCCGCCGAGCACGACCAGCACCAGCCGGAACGCGGCGCTGAAGAGCCCGGCCTCGTGCGGCGTGGCGAGCGCGCCGGAGAGCACGAGCGGCAGCTGGGCGAGCCCGATGCCGGTCATGGACCCGGCCGCGTAGACGAACGAACGGCGCGCGTGCGCGCGCCACGACAGCCCGGCGACCGGCCGGGCGAGCGCGCCCGAACGGCGCAGGAGCGTGAACGACACGGCCGCCGGCACCACGAACGCGAGCGCCCAGACGGCGGTGCCCACTTCGGCGTGCGGCCAGCGCGGCAGCAGCAGCGCGGTGCCGCCCACGAGCGCGACGGCGCCGAGCGCGTTGGCGAGCGCCACGCCGCGGAAGTCCTCGCGGCCGCGCAGCGCCCAGTCGGCGTTGGCGGCGAAGGCCACGAAGAAGGGCAGCGCGCCGAGCAGCGCCCGCCGCGATTCGCCCGCCATCGGCCAGGCGACGAACGCGAGCGCGGCGAGCGGCGTGAGTGCCAGCGCCGCGAGCAGGCGGGCGCGCAGGAACAGGCCCGCCAGCGCCGGGCCCCGCGGGTCGCCCAGGCCGCGCAGGCGCGCGACCTCGCGCGCCGAGTAGCCGCCGTTGGCGACCACGTCGCCGATCAGCCACACGTACTGCACGGTCGCGATGGCGAACGCGAACCGCCCGAACCCTTCCACCGCGAGCACGCGCGCGAGCCCGAACGACAGCCACAGCGACGCGCCGCGCGCGGCCGCCTCGGCGACGAGGTTCCACGCCAGGTTGCGCGCGAGCCGGTGCGACACGGCGGGCGCGCGCCCGGGCGCCGGCGGCGCGAGCGCGAGCCGCGGCGTGGCGGCGGGCGCGGCGGCCGTGGCGTCCGCGTCCGCGACCGCGGGATCGCGCGCTTCGTCGCGGGCGAGCGCGATCATGCCGCGCGGGCTTTCGTCACGTCCCCGGCCTCCGGCGCCGACGCCAGCCCGGCGCGCGCGCGCGGCCACGCCAGCGCCACGCCCAGCGCGAGGCCGAGCAGCAGGCCACCGGCGGCGAACAGCGACTTGCGCGGCCCCGCGGCGAACGCCGGGGTGACCGCGGGGTCGATCACGTTGAGCACGGGCACGTCGCGGTTCTCCTCGACGCGCGCGATCTCGTACTGGCGCGTCAGCGCGATCACGACTTCCTCGCGCGTGCGCACCTCGCGCAGCAGTCGCGCCTGTTCGAGCAGCAGGCGCGGCGAGCCGTCCACGTGGCGGTTGGCGTCGCGGAAGTCGCGCAGCACGGCTTCGGCGCGCGACAGCTCGCCCTCGGCCGCCGCGAGGCGGCCCTCGATGAACCGGCGGTTGGCGCTCGCCTGCGTCTCCATCGCGTGCAGCAGCAGGTCCTGCAGTTCGGCGATCGCCGCGTTGGCCACGGCCGCGGCGAGCACCGGGTCGCGGTCGCTCACCGCCAGGCGCAGCAGGTTCGTGCGGCGGTCGATCGCGACGTCGAAGCGCCGGCGCAGTTCTTTCACGGCCTTCTCGGTGCGCTGCGGCGAATCGGCGCCGGGCTGAACCCAGTCGGCGAGCGCGTGCGCGCGCCCGTCGCGGGCGGGGTAGGAGCGGCGCAGGAGCGCCTCGAGCAGCCGCCGGCTGCGCAGGATGTCGGGGAACGTGAGCGCGTTGTTGCCGGCGCCCCCGCGGTCGAGCATCTCGGCTTGGACAGTCCCATCTGTTCGAGCGCCAGGCGTTGCCGCGGCTTGGGCGCTTCGAGCATCGCGAGCGTGGCGACGTACGTGGGCGGCAGCACGAACGCCAGCGCCACCGCGAGCACGGCGCCGAGCGCGCACGCGCCGATGCGCACACGCCGCGGCCACAACGCCGCGATCGTGGCGCGCAGGTCGAAACCGGGCCGCGGCTCGTCGTCGCCGGGCACGAGGCCGCCCGCGAACGGGGCGGCGGCGGGGAAGCGCGGATCGTTCAGGGTCATTTCATGCCCTGGTGCACGAGGAAGAACGTCGTCGCGGCGCTGGCCGCGATGCTCTCGACGTCGCGGAAGTCGCGGAATTGGTCAGCGGACTCGTCCTGCAGGCGGGCCGGGACGATCACGCGGCTGCCCGGTTCGGGCGCGCCGCCGCGGCGCACGTAACCGGCGGGCGAGATCACGACGACGCGGCCCCTGTCCGCGTCGCGGCGGAACCCGCTCCTTGGGTGATGTAGAAGCCCACGCCGGCGCCCTGCTGCCAGAGCGCGGTGACCGGGTTGAGCACCGCGCCCTCGATCTGCACGGTGGGGTTGAAGCGCGGCGCGCAGCGTGTCGCCGCGGGCGGCGATGTTGTCCGCGCGCTTCCCGGATGGCGGAGCGCCTCGGGCAGGTCGATGGCCAGCCGCCCGCCGCCCAGGCGCGTGAACGAGGCCGCGCGCGGCGTACGCCAGTTCGGTCAGCCCGCCGGCGCGGCGGACGAGGTCGGTGACGCGTTCGTCGCGGCGCGTGAGCGCGTACGTGCCGGGGAAGCGCACCTCGCCCTCGACGATCACGAACTGCTGGTCGGTGTAGTCGGGATCGCGGCGCACGAACACGGCGTCGTGCGGCTGCAGCTTGAACGCGCGCGCGGCCGAAGCACGCGACAGGTCGCGGTCGATCGGCACTTCGAGCGTGTCGGTGAGGCGGCCGTTGCCCGACAGGCGCGCCACCTCGGCGCGCACCGCGAACGCGTCGTCGGTGAAGCCGCCCGCGCGCACCAGCAGGTCCGCCAGCGACAGGTCGCCGAGCAGCTCGTAGGTGCCGGGCGAGCGCACGAAGCCGTGCACCGTCACCGGCTGGCGTTCCTTGAGGTCCCACTCCGAGCGGATCGCCAGGTCGTCGAGCGGCTGCAGCAGCAGGTCGTCGGCGGGCTCGTGCGCCAGCGCGCCGCGCGGCGCGAAGCGCAGCGCCAGGCGCGTGCTGTCGGCGAGCGTGCGGGTGACGAGCGCGTGGTCGAGGTAAGCGTCGGTGGTCAGGCCGCCGGCCTCGGCGAGCAGGTCGGAGACGCGCATGCCGGCCCGGTACTGGTACGCGCCCGGCTTGGCCACGCCGCGGCCGGTCAGCGTCACGGTGCCGCCGCTGCGGTCGGGCAGGCGGAACGTGGTGACCGCGTCGCCGTCGTGGAGCGCCACGTCCTGCGTCGAGTCGGCGAGCAGCGTGCCGAGCGGCGCGTCGAGCGCGTAGCGGCCCATGCCCGGCAGGCTGTCGCGCAGCGCGGGCGGGACGATGCGCGACACCTGCGCACGGGCGAGGTCGGCTTCGGGCAGCACGCCGCCGGCGATCTGGACGAGCGCGTGCAGCCCCTCGCCGGCACGCAACTCGTAGATCCCCGGACGGCGTACCGGGCCCGAAACCGACACGCGCCGCGCCACCGGCGGCACGAACACCACGTCCCCGTTCTGCAGCCGTTCGAGCTGCGCGGCGCTGCCGCCGAGGATGACGTCGTAGAGGTCGACGGTGGCCGCGCGCTTGCCGCCGCGCAGCACGCGGATCTCGCGCAGCGAGCCTTCGCGCGTGGGGCCCCCGGCCGCGTAGAGCGCGTTGAGCACGCGCGAGACGGAGCTGAGCGAGTAGCCGCCCGGGCGCACCACGTGCCCGAGCAGGAACACCTGGATGGTGCGCAGGCGGCCGAGCGACAGGCTGAGGTAGGTGGTCGAGCGCTGCCCCGCGGGGCGCAGGCCGGAGTACACGCGCGCGAGCGCGGCGCGCACGCGGGCGCGCGCTTCCTCGAGCGTGATGCCGCTGACCGCGACCTGGCCGACGTCCGGCAGGGTGACGAAGCCCTCGCGGTTGACGGGCAGGGTGAGCGACATCTGGTCGTCGCCCCACAGCGTGAGGACGAGTTCGTCGCCGGGGCCGAGCGGGTACTCCGCGTCGACCGGGCCGTAGCTGAGCGGTTCGAACGTGGACGGCGCCCAGCGGAAGATCTCGAGCCCGAAGGGTTCGTCGGCGTCCGCGGGCGCGGCCGCCGGCGGCGCGGGGACGGGGCGCGCGACGCTGTCGGGGCGCGCGACGGCGGGCTCGGCGGGCGGCTGCGTGCGCCCGCGGCGCGTGGCGCCGGCCTGCTCGAGGTAGCCGTCGATGGCGGCGTCGCTCTGGCCCGCTTCGCGGAGCTTGGC
>JBGAOB010000370.1:0-5966 GCA_044222045.1 Candidatus Eiseniibacteriota bacterium | reverse complement strand
GCTCCACAGGTTGGCGGCGTGCGCCCACGACAGCCCGAGCGCGTGCAGCAGCGCGGCCCACGCGTGACCGCACAGCGTGTAGAGCGGATAGCCGGTCGGGTGGGGGACGCCGCGCAGCGCCAGCGCCAGGGTGAACTCGCCCGCGTCGCCGTCGCCCGGGAACGCGGGGGCGAACGCGGCGGCGAGCGCGAACGCCGCCGCGCCGACCGCCGCCGACCACGCCGCCGGGACGCGCGGCGCGGCCTCAGGCGGCGCGTTCACCGCCCGGCGCCGAACGCGTCGAGGATGCGCGCCACGTGCCGCGCGTGCGACACGTAGTGCGACACCACGAGGTTCTCGTCCGGCGCGTGCGCGCGCGTGTCCGGGTAACCGAGCCCGGCGCACGCGACGGGCACGTTCAGTTCGGTGAGGAAGCAGTGGTTGGGGCCCGAGCCGCCGATCATCGGCACGATCTGCATGGGCACGCCGTACACCGGTTCGGCCGTGCGCGCGACGAGCGCGAGGAACGGATGGTCCGGATCGGTGCGCCCCGCCGGGTTGCCGCCGAGGAACGTGACCTGGACGTCCGTGAAGCCCTGCGCGTCGAGGTGCGCGCGCAGCTTGGGCAGCAGGTCCTGCGGCGTCTGGTCGGGCACGAGGCGGAAGTCGACCTTGGCGCGCGCCTTCGCCGGCAGCACGGTCTTGGAGCCCGCGCCCTGGTAGCCCGAGTCGAGCCCGCAGATCGTGCACGTGGGCTCGAACACCTCGGCCAGCCGCAGCTCGGTGCCGCCCTCCATGCCGCGCAGGAACTCGCGGAAGCCGTAGCGCTCGCGCAGCGCCGGGGCGCTGTCGGGCAGCGCCGCGGTCAGCTCGCGGTCGCGCGCCGTCGGCGGGCGCACGGCGTCGTACCAGCCGGGAATGCGGATGCGCTCGTCGGGTCCTTTCAGCGACGCGAGCGCCCACGTGAGCCGCCACGCGGCGTTCGGCACGATCGAGCCGCCGAGCCCGGAGTGCAGGTCGGTGTTCGCGGTTTCGACCGACAGCTCGACGTAGCAGATGCCGCGCAGGCCGGCGAACTGCAGCGGCACGCCGCGTTCGTCCACCTGCCCGAACTCCCACAGGCACGCGTCGCCGGCGAGCTTCTCGCGGTTCGCGCGCACGAACCCGGGCAGGTGCACGCTGCCGACTTCCTCCTCGCCCTCGACCACGAACTTGACGCGGCACGGCAGTTCGCCGTGCACCGCGAGCAGCGCGTCGAGCGCCAGCAGGCGGGCGGTGAAGTGCCCCTTGTCGTCGCTCACGCCGCGACCGAACACCTTGCCGTCCCGGCGCGTCGCCTCGAACGGCGGGCTCGTCCACAGCTCGAGCGGCTCGGGCGGCTGCACGTCGTAGTGGTTGTACACGAGCAGCGTGCGGTCGCTCGCCCCGGCGCGCTCGCCGACCACGACCGGCGGGCCGCCGCCCGAGTCGGCCAGCTCCACCGCGAAGCCGCGCCGCCGCAGCAGCGCGGCCACCGCGCGGGCGCCTTCCTCCATGCCGCGGTTCTGCGCGGCGATGCTGGGCACGGCGACCAGCGTCCGCAGTTCCTCGAGGCTCGCCTCGAGGTGCGCTTCGATCCACTGGTCGACGGCGGCGAGGTTGCTCATGCGGTCCTCCGCGGGGCGGTCGCGGCGCTGACGGCCGCGAGGACGGCGACGTTCGCGGCCAGCGCGACGACGCCCGGGTTGAGGTCGGTGACCGCGGCGGGCCACGCGGGGAACAGCTTCGCGAGCGTGACGCCGCCGAAGGTGAGCCAGAGCACGACGGCCTCGCCCGCGAGGATGCCGGCGAGCGCGCCGGCGCGCGTGGCGAGCGGGCGTTCGCCCAGCGCGCAGAAGGCCGCGGGCGCGAGCTGGGTGACGAGGCTGTAGCCCATGAGCAGCAGCGGCACGATCGCTTCGCCGCCGCGCAGGGTCGCGAACGCCGCGACCAGCGCGAAGACCGGCACGCCGAGGCGCGCGACGAGCGCCAGGTGGCGGTCGTCGGCCGCGGGCGCGGCGAGCCGGTAGACGTTCTTGGTCAGGATCGTGGCCGCGGCGAGCAGGATCATGGAGCCGGGCACGAGCGCGGTGAGCAGGCCGGCCGCGCCGATGACGCCCACCACCCACGGCGAGAACGACTGGCGCGCGAGGCGCAACAGCGACAGGTCGGCGTCGGCGCCCGCGAGCCCCGGCACCTGCAGCACGGCCGCGAAGCCCGTGAAGAACACGAACAGCAGCACGAGCTGGTAGAGCGGCATCATGGCGGCGTTGCGGCGCAGCACGTCCTCGCTCTTCGCGGTGTACGCGGCCGCGAACGCGTGCGGCCACATGTAGAACCCCACCCCGGAGAGCAGCACGCTCGAGACGAACCACGACACGCTCAGCCCGTGCGCGGGCAGCGTCAGGAAGCCGGGCTTCGCCTGCTCGATCGCCGCGAACATCGGGCCGATGCCGCCGTAGTACCGCTGCGGCAGCACGATCCCGAGCCCGACGACGACCACGAGGATGAGCACGTCCTTGAGCACCGAGGTCCACGCGGAGCCGTGCACGCCGGAGACGGTCACGTAGGTGACGAGGGCGGCGATGCCGAGCCACACGGCCACGTGGGGGGCGACGGCGCCGTAGGACATCTCGGAGACGATGATGCCCAGTCCCTTGAGCTGGAGCACCAGGTACGGCACCAGCGCGGCGACGCTGACGAGCGCGACGACCAGCCCGAGCGCCGGGCTGTCGTACTTGGCGGCGAAGAAGTCCGCCTGCGAGTGCAGCCGCCGCTCGCTCGCGTAGCGCCAGATCGGGGGCAGGACGAAGTACGAGAGCGTGTACGCGATCGCGCCGTAGCACAGGATGTAGAACGCCGGCGCGCCGCGCCCGTACGCCCAGCCGCTGCCGCCGAGGAACGTGAAGGTGGTGTAGACCTCGCCGGCGGTGAGCAGGAACACGAACAGCGTGCCGAAGCCGCGGCCGCCGACCGCCCACGATTCGAGCCCGCCGCCCTTGCCCCGCTGGGCGAGCAGGCCGAGCGCGAGCGCCGTGGCGAAGCAGCCGGCCAGGACGAGCAGCGCGGGGTTCACCGGCCGTCCCTGCGGTCGCGCCGGTCGAGCGCGCCCACGATCGCCATCACCAGCGAGGTCGCCAGCACGCAGGCGACGATCCAGAAGAGCAGGAAGGGCAGCCCGAACACCGTGGCGGGTACCCCGTTCGCGAAGGGCACCCCGCCGAGGATCGCGGCGGGGGGGACGACGCGCGAGCAGGTGGTGCGGTCGGAGGGCGGGCCATGGGGCGGCAGGTTAGCAACGCACGCCCGCGCGCGACACCCGGAAGGCGCCTCCTCGAGGAGCCGCCGAGGGCCCCGCGGGTGCGGGCGCTCGACTTCCCGCCCGCGGGTGGCTTATTTTCCGGGCTTCGGCGCCCTTCCGCGCGCCCTCCGCGCGCTCGCGCACCCACTTTCGAACCTTCCAGGACCGACCATGGGACGCATTTTCGAGACCCGCAAAGCCACGATGTTCGCCCGCTGGGACAAGATGTCGAAGACCTTCTCCCGGATCGGCAAGGAAATCACGATCGCGGTGAAGAAGGGCGGGCCGAGTCCGGAGAACAACCCGTCCCTGCGGCGCATCATGCAGAACGCGCGCGCGGTGAACATGCCCAAGGACAAGGTCGAGGCGGCGATCAAGAAGGCCTCCGGCCAGAACCAGGCGAACTACGACGAAGTCATGTACGAGGGCTACGGCCCGCACGGCATCGCGCTGCTCGTCGAGACCGCGACGGACAACACCACCCGCACGGTCGGCAACGTGCGCGCGATCCTCACGCGCGGCGGCGGCAACCTGGGCTCGACCAACAGCGTCGCGTTCAATTTCAAGCGCATGGGCGTGTTCCGTCTCAAGCCCGAAGGACTCGACGCCGAGGCCCTCGAACTGGAGATGATCGACCACGGGCTCGAGGAGATGGGCGAGAGCACGGGCGAGAAGGGCGAGCCGCAGCTCGTGCTGCGCTGCGCGTTCTCCGACTTCGGCAACCTGCAGAAGGCGATCGAGGACAAGGGCATCACCCCGATCTCGGCCGAGCACGAGTACATCCCGCTCAACCCGGCGACGCTGCCCGAGGACCAGGCGACCGAAGTGCTCAAGCTGGTCGACAAGCTCGAGCAGGACGACGACGTCCAGAAGGTCTTCCACAACCTCGCGTAGCCCCGCGCGGCGCCGGCGCGAAACGGCCAGGGCGCGCCGCGCTCCCGGCCCGTCGTGACCGGCCAGCCGGAGGCCGGCGGCAGGCTCACCCGAAGCGGCCCGTGATGTAGTCCTCGGTCAGCTTCTCGCGCGGGCTCGTGAACAGGCGGCGCGTCTCGTCCACCTCGACGAGAGAGACGGCCCTGCATCATGAACGCGGTGCGGTCGGAGACGCGCGCGGCCTGCTGCATGTTGTGGGTCACGACCACGATCGTAGCGGCCGCGCAGGTCGAGCACGAGTTCCTCGACGCGCGCGGTCGCGGTCGGGTCGAGCGCCGAGGCCGGTTCGTCCATCAGGATGACCTCGGGATCGACGGCGAGGCAGCGGGCGATGCACAGCCGCTGCTGCTGGCCGCCCGAGAGCTGCAGCGCGGAGCGGTCGAGGCGGTCCTTCACCTCGTCCCAGAGCGCGGCGCGGCGCAGGCTGCCCTCGACGCGCTCGGCGATCTCGCGCGGGTCGCGCAGCCCGCCCGAGCATGCGCAGGCCGAAGGCGGCGTTCTCGAAGATCGACTTGGGGAACGGGTTCGGGCGCTGGAACACCATGCCGACGCGGCGGCGCAGTTCGACCACGTCCACGCCGGGGCCGTTCACGTCGTGACCCGACACGGCCACGAGCCCGCGCACGCGCACGCCGGGGATGAGGTCGTTCATCCGGTTGAACGCGCGCAGGGCGATGCTCTTGCCCAGCAGCGAAGGGCCGATGATCGCGGTCACGCTGCCGCTCGGGATCGCGAGCGACACGCCCTTGAGCGCGTGCTGCGTGCCGTAGTGCGGGTCGAGGTCGCGTCTCGAGGCGCGTCTCCGCGGTCGCGGCGACGGCGTCCGCCCCGCCCGGAGGGGCGGACAGGCCGCGGTTCGGGCGGCCGCACGGTGGACGCGGGGCGAGGACGGGATCGGCGATCACGGTCAGGACCTCCCGGTGAGATTCGCGCGCAGCCGGGCGCGCAGCAGGATGGCGACGAGGTTGAGCAGGAACGTGATCGCGAGCAGCACGAGCACGGTGCCTTAGAGCAGCGGGCGCGTGGCGTCCACGTCGGGCGACTGCGTCGCCAGCACGAACACGTGGTAGCCCAGTTCCATGAACTGGTCGGTGGGCGCCTTGGGCAGGAAGGGCAGGTAGTAGGCGGCGCCCGTGAACAGGATCGGCGCGACCTCGCCGGCGCCGCGCGAGACCGCGAGGATGCCGCCCGTCAGGATGCCGGGCATGGCCTGGGGCAGCAGCACGTGGCGCACGGTCTGCCAGCGCGTCGCGCCCAGCCCGAGCGCCGCCTCGCGCATCTCTCGCGGCACCGTCTTGAGCGCTTCCTCGGTGGTCACGATCACCACCGGCAGGTTGAGCAGCGCCAGCGTGAGCGCCGCCCACAGCAGCGACGGCTGGCCCCAGACCACGTCGAGGCCCGCGGCGCGATCGATGCCGTGGCCGAGGAACTGGATGAAGAAGCCGAGTCCGAACAGGCCGTAGACGATGCTGGGCACGCCGGCGAGATTGGCGACCGCGAAGCGCACGGCGCGCGTGAGCCACGCGTCCGGCGGCGCGTACTCGTGCAGCCACACGCCCGCGCCGACGCCGAACGGCACCAGCGCGACGACCATGAGCAGCACGAGCAGCGTGGTGCCGTAGATCGCGGGGAAGATGCCGCCCTCGGTCATGCCGGCGCGCGGCACGTCGGCGAGGAACTTCCAGGTCACCGTGGTCCAGCCGTGCAGCACGATGTCGGCGAGGATCACGCCGAC
>JBGAOB010000012.1:0-32857 GCA_044222045.1 Candidatus Eiseniibacteriota bacterium | reverse complement strand
GGCGCGCGAAGTAGGTCCCGGGCGCCGCGCTCGCGCCGCTCGCATCGCGCCCGTCCCACGTCGCGCCGTGCGTGCCGGCGGCGCGCGACTCGTCGAGCAGCGTCGCGACCCGGCGGCCCGCCACGTCGTGGATCACCAGCCGCACGTGCGACGCGGCCGGTAGCGTGAACGCGAAGCGTTGCGGCCCGCTCGCCGGGTTCGGACGCGGCGCCGACAGCCGTAGCGCCGCGGGTACATCGGCCGGCGCATCGAGCCGTGTGAGCCCCATCCAGCGCGCGATGCCGAACGACGGCTTGCCGTTGGCCCAGCTGAAGTCACCGGCGGCGTAGAGGTCGCCGCCGTAGTCGGCGAGCGCGTAGATGAAGCCGTTCATACCGGAGCCCAGCAGCTTCCAGCGCGAGCCCGTCCACTCGCCGACGCCGTACACCCACGTGGTGGAATCGGCGTCCAGGAACTCGCCGGCGCCGAACAGGCGGCTTTGCGCCACCTGCAGCACGTCGACGCCCCTCGCGCCGGCGGACATGTCGTGCCAGGCGCCATCCCACGCAAGGCAGACCTCGGGCGAGTCGCCGCCGAAGACGACGCGACCCTCGAACTCGGCGGCGGTCAACCAGTAGGGAGTGTTGAGACCGTACGAGGACCGTGGCCAGGTGTAGGTCCAGCCGGAGGCTGCGTCGTGGAAGAAGGCGGAGATCTCGTAGGCCTCCGGCGCACCTCCGCACGTGAGATCCATCGGCCCGCTGGCCACGACGAGGCGCCCCTGGGAGACGGCCAGGTCTTCGGGGATGAACCAGTAGCTGTAGAGCCCGCACCCGCTCGGGGCCACCCACGCCGAATCGGCGAGCCGCGCCACTGAACAGAGCGAGCCGGTCCCGTAGAAACCGCCGAGCGCATAGAGAGCGCCGTCTGCGAACGCAAGGTCGGAGACGGGTGCGTTGAACGTGCCGCCCAGCGTGGACCACTGCACGCCGTCCCAGCGACGCACGAGTCCGTTCGGGGACTTCCAGCCACCACACAACAGCGCTCCGGTGGAGTCCACGAGCACCTTGTAGGGGACCATCGAGGGAGCCGTGGGCAGGCTCAGCCAGTCGGAACCGTTCCATGCGGCCACGTACGGCTGCGTCACGTAGTGCCCACCGGAGCCGACCGCCGAAGGTGCCGCCACCACGAGCTGACCGTTCCACGCCGCCACCGACAGGCTCGAGCCGATCAACCCCTTCATGTTCGACGTCCACGCGACCTGCTGGATGTCGAACGCCGTCACGCCGTCGGTCGCGCGTGGCCGCCAGGGGAGGTCGCCACTCTGCGCGACGACCAGCCGCGAGCCCAGCGACGCGAGCGGCGTGCCCGGGCTCGCCGCGCTCAGCGACGGGATCGGCGACCACTCACCGGCCACGAGCTGGTGCGCTCGCGCCACGCCGCCCACGGTGATGTTGGCGACGAGCGCTCCGTTCCACACCGCGAGCCCGCCCGACACACCGGTCGCATGACCGACCGGCGACCACGTGGAGCCATCGAACACGGCGATCGTGGAGCCGAGCACGGTGGTGCCCGAGCGCGTGAAGTTGCCCGCCGCGTACAGCCGCCCTTCGTGCACCAGCAGCGAGTACACGATGGCCGCGTTGCTCGTGCCCTGTAGTCCGTTGCCGGGAACCGTCATCGTGGCGCCGTTCCACACGTGGATGCCCGACACGGAGTAGCCCGCGTACTGCCGGCCGGCGATGTAGAGCGAGTCGCCCAGCGCGGCCATGCCGTAGAGGTCGAGCAGGTGGTCGTTCGCGATGACGTTGCTCCACTGCGCGCCGTCCCAGCGCGCGATCGCACCCACGTAGCCGCAGTTGAGCTCACCGTTGCCGTAGCCCGCCGCGACCAGTTCGCCGCGGTACACGGCGAGCCCGAACGTCTGGTAGTAGGGATTGCCGAGCGATCGCCACTGGTTGCCGTCCCACTCGGCCACCGACGCCGAGCAGTTCCCCCACACGTCACCGCCCACCACGAGGTGGCCATTCCAGCGGATCATCGTGCGCACGCTCGGGAGCCGAACCGCCGGGTTCGACGGCAGCGCGGTGAGCGTGGTGCCGTCCCACGACACCACGCGCTCGGCTTCGAGTGAACCGACACGGCGGAAGCTGCCGCCCATGAGCAGGCGGCCGCTGTCCGGAAACAGGCTCGTCACCGCGCGATCGAATCCGGGCAACGCGAACTCGCCGGACCACGTCACGTCGAGCGGGTGCGTCGCCGAGGCCGAGGCCCGCTCGCGGAGCGCGGGCGACGTATACGAGCGGAAGCCGTCGAGCTCGTCGGACATGCTCACGCCGCGCAATGCCGGGTGGGGCGCACGACCCGTGCGCTCGATCGGCGGGGCCGACGGGACGGCGAGGGCTCTCGCGAAGGAACCGGCCAGGGTCAGCAGCGTGGCCGCGACGATGGAGCACTTCCAGAGCGGGCCGGGTGCGAACACAGTCGACCTCCGCGCAAAGGTACGGACATGTCGCGGGGGGAATCCGGACCCGACGAGCTTGCCATGGGCGCACGGCGGGCGGAACAGCGAAGTCCGCTCCCGGGACGACCGCCGCCTCATGCCCGAGGGCCGCCCGCCCGGAGCCCACGCGCGACACGGGGCGCCCTCCCCCCCGACGCCCCCGTCCGTCACTCCGCGCTCCCCTTCTCCATGGAGCGCACGCTAGACTGCTCCGCACGTTCGGCCGACACCACGACCCATGCCCACGCCCCCGCGCCTCGCGCTCTTCCTGTCCGCGGCATTGCTGTTCGCCGCCTCCCCGGCTCCGGCCCGCGCGGCCGAACCGCCGGGTCCTTCGCGTTACGAGGGCCGCCGTTTCGTGCCGTGGGCGGGCGACTCGGCCGACTTCCAGCAGATCCGCGACCTGATCGCCCAGGGCGACTCGGTGCGGCTGCCCCGGGCCGACGGCCGAGAGCTGCACCGGGCGCGGGTCAAGTTCTACGAGCGCGCCGACACGCTGAACCTGGCACTGCGCGCGCGCCTCGCGGCACGCACGCCGGTGGACTCGCTCGCGATCGCGGCCACGTGGATCAACCAGTACGACGCGGTCACGCCGTGGCGCGGGCCGGTCAGCGGCCGCACGCTGCCGGCGGCACGCGAAGCACTCGGCATCCTCGAGCGCCGGCTCGGGCCCGAGCATCCCGCGCTGATCGCGGCGCTCCAGCGCCTGGCGGCGGTGCTCACCACGATCAGCCGCGCACGCGAAGCGCTGCCGCTCGGCGAGCGACAGCTCGCGCTGCTCGAGCGTGAGACGCCGTTCGACACGACGGCCGTCGCCTCGGCACTGGTGTCGCAGGCCTCGCGCCGTTCCACGCTGGGCGACTACGCGGGTTCGGCGCGCGACGCCGAACGCGCGCTGCGGCTGCGCGAGGCGCGCTACGGCCCGGGCAGCCTGCCGACCGCCGATCCCGTGGAGTGGATCGCCATCGCGGCGGCGCGTCAGGGGCGCTACCCGGAGGCGCTCGCGGGGTTCGAGCGGTGCGAGGCGATCCGCCGCGGCACGCTCGCGCCCACCGACACGCGCGTAGCGCGCGCGATCTTCAACCAGGCCGAGATCCTGAACCAGCTCGGCGAGATCGACTCGGCGCGCGTGCGGCTGGGCCGCGCGCTCGCGATCTGGGACCTGCCGCAGAACAACGCGCAACCCGAGGGCGCGAGCGGCCACCGCATGCTCGGCATGCTGCACCGCACCGCCGGCGACTACGAGAACGCCCGCCGCGAGATGCAGCGCGCGTACGACATCCTGCGCCTGGGCCAGGGACCCAACAGCACGCAGGCGGCGAGCGCCGCCGAAGGGCTGGCGGGCCTGCTCGAGGAGATGGGCGACTTCACCGCCGGCCGTCCGCTGCGCGAGCAGGCGCTGGCCAGCCGCATCGCCGTGCAGGGCGCCGACAACGGCGAGACGGCGCGTGCGCGCGGCGACTACGCGCGGCTGCTGCTCGTGCTGGGCGAGCGCGACTCGGCGCGCGCGCAGGCCGAGCGTGCGCTGGCGGCGCGCGAGAAGGCGTACGACCCGGCGAGCCCGAACCTGCTGAACGAGCTGCTCACGCTGGGCGACATCCGGCGGGCCGACGGCGACCACGCGGGCGCGCTCGCGCTGTACGCGCGCGCCGAACGCGCGATCCGCGACTCGATGCGCGCCGACGACGCGCGCCTGGCCACCGTGCTGCGCCGCATCGGGCACACGAAGCTGGCCATGGGCAACGCGCGCGGCGCCGACAGCGCGTACGGGTACGGGCGCGCGATCGCCGAGCGCGCACTGGGCGTCGGGCATCCGCTGGCCGCCGACCTCACCGCCGACCTCGCGCACGCGCGCGGCCGCGCGGGCGACGTGGCGGGCGCGCTCGCGCTGGCGCTGAAGGCCGAGGCCGCCGGCGCGCGGCAGTTCGAGCTGCAGTCGTGCACGCTGTCCGAGCGCGAGGCGCTGCTGTACGCCGACGTGCGTCCTTCGGGGCGCGACGTGGCGATGGCGCTGCTCGCGCAGGGCCGCGCCAACGCCGCCGACGTGCGCCGCGTGTGGGACGTGGTGGCCGCCGATCGCGGACAGGTGCTGGACGAACTCGCCGCGCGCCGGCGCGCGCTGCGGCGCGCGGAGGGACCGGCGATCGACTCGCTGCGGCAGGCGTACGAGAGCGCGAGCGGCGCGCTCGCGGGCCTCGTGGTGCGCGGCTCGCGCGGCGACTCGACGTACGCCGCGAAGCTCGCGAGCGCCTCGCGTCGCGTGGAGCAGGCCGAGCAGGCGCTGGGCGCGCGCAGCCGCGCGTTCCGCGACGAGCAGGCGCGCGTGCATGCGCGCTTCGAAGCCGCCGCGAAGGGTCTGCCCGCGGGCGGCGCGCTGGTCGCGTACGCGCGCTACTCGCCCGAGCGGCGCGAGGCCGGCACGCGCGGGAACGACCGGCTGCTCGCGTTCGTGCTGCCCGCGCCGGGCGCGCCCGCCGCGGTCGTGCCTCTGGGCGACGCGGCGCGCGTCGACTCGCTCGCGCGCGCGTGGCGCGCCGACCTCGCGCGACCCGCCGGCGCTGCCGATGGCGACGCGTGGGTCGCGAGCGGCGTCGCGCTGCGTCGCGCCGTCTGGGACCCGGTGGCCGCGAAACTCGGCCCGTCGAAGCGCGCGTTCGTGGTGCCCGACGGCGAGCTGAACGTGGTGCCGTTCGCCGCGCTGCCCGGCGCCGACGGCCGCGCGCTCGTCGAAGGCGGGCTCGACTTCCACCTGCTCGCGAGCGAGCGCGACCTCGCGCCCGTCGACGCGGGCGCGGCGACCGGGCGCGGGCTGCTCGCGGTGGGCGGTGCGTGGTTCGACTCGCTCGGCGCGGGCGATGTCCCGGCCTCGCTGCTGGCGTCCGCCGCGCCCGCGAACGACACGTGGCGCGGCCCGGCGTCGAGCTGCTCGGAGTTCCGCTCGGTGCGCTTCGCCCCGTTGCCCGGCACACGCGCCGAGGCCGACGCGGTGGCCGAGGCGTGGCGCGGCGCGCGCAGTGCCGAACCGGCGATGCGACTGGAAGGCGCCGCGGCCACCGAAGCCGCGCTCAAGCGCCTCGCGCCCGGGCGCCGCGTGCTGCACCTGGCCACGCACGGGTTCTTCGTGGACCCGGGCTGCGGCATCGGCTCGGAAGGCGGGCGTGGCATCGGCGGCCTCGCGCCGTCGGCGGCCACGACGAACACACCCGCGGCCGAAACGGTGCCCGCGTCCGACGACAGCCCGCTGCGCCTGTCGGGTCTCGCGCTGACCGGCGCGAACCGCCGCGCCGACGCGCCCGCGAACGCCGAGGACGGCGTGCTCACCGCCGAGGAGCTGGCCGCGCTGGACCTCGGTGGCGTCGAGTGGGCCGTGCTGTCGGCGTGCGACACGGGCGTCGGCGAGATCGGCCGCAGCGAAGGCGTGTTCGGCCTGCGCCGCGCGCTGCAGGTGGCCGGTGTGCGCACCGTGCTGTCGAGCCTGTGGTCGGTGGAGGACGAGTCGACGCGCCGCTGGATGGCCGCGCTCTACCGCCACCGGCTGCGCGGCGAGGACACCGTGGCCAGCGTGAACGGCGCGATGCGCGACGAACTCGCGCGCCGCCGCCTGGCCGGCGAGTCCACGCACCCGTTCCACTGGGCGGGCTTCGTCGCTTCGGGCGACTGGCGGTGAGCAAACGGGGCGGCGCGCCCGCGTGCACCGCCCCGCGACGCACCACCGCGCGTCACTTCACGCGCACGACCGTGGCGCTCGCCACGCCCCCCGCCGCCCGCAGCCGCGCGAAGTAGAGCCCCGGCGCCGCCGCTGCCCCGTCCGCGTCGCGGCCGTCCCAGCTCGCCGCGTGCGTGCCGGCCGTGCGCGGCCCGTCACACAGCGTCGCCACGCGCCGCCCCGACACGTCGTAGATCGCCAGCTGCACGGGCGACGCCGCGGGCAGCGTGAACGCGAACCGCTGCGCGCCGCTCGCCGGGTTCGGCCGCGCGGGCGACAGCGACACGCGCAGGGCCGACGCGCCCGGCGCACCCACCGTGTTCAGCCCACGCCAGCGTGCGATGCCCACTGACGACTTGCCGTTCGCCCAACCGAACTCGCCCGACGCGTACAGATCGCCGTCGAACACCGCGAGCGAGCGCACGAATCCGTTCATCCCCGAGCCCAGCAGGTTCCAGCGCGCGCCGTCCCACTCGGCCACGCCCCAGGTGGCGCTCGAGTCCGCGCGCAGGAACCCGCCCCCCGCGAACAACCGCCCCTGCGTCGAAAGCAGCGCGGTCACGAACAGCGCGCCCGACGACAGGTCCCGCCACGCAACCCCGTCCCAGGCTTTCGCTGCATGACCGAGCGTCGTATTCCAATCGGGCACGAGCGCCGCCCGCTCCCCGACGACGACCTCGCCCTCGTGTTCGGCGAGCGCGTGGACCCACCAGAGTGGCGATGCGCCGCCGGGAATGGTCCAGTTCTGGCCGTCCTGGATGAACACACTGCTGCCCTGATTCAGGTCGCAGTCGGTCGCCAGTTCCCGGTCCCCCCCGACCACGAGCTTGCCGTTCCATTCGAGCATCGCGTTGATTCCGGCGGAAGCGTAGATGGGGAAATTGCAGCCCGGGGGAAACGCCCAGCTCGTCCCGTTCCAGCGAAAGAGATGGCCGTCGTCGATGCCGTTGCCCATGTCCCCGCCGATCCACGGACCGTCCGCCCGGAACACGAAGTCCGTCACGTAGCTCTGCACTCCGGGCCACGGCGCGTCCCACGCAGACCCGTTCCAACGCCTCAAGCCGGCAGTCGTGTTGGACGAACGCCCGCCGGCCACGAGCCGCCCGAGCTCGTCGGCATGCAATCGCATCTCGAACAGGCCAGGATCGACCGGGAAGCTGCTCCACTCGCCGCCGTTCCAGCTCGCGATGCCGGACACGGTCTGCAACGTCCCACCGAGCCCGGCGTGGGAGGCGTCCGCCAGCAGGAGCTGGCCGTTCCAGGACAGCAGGTTCGGCACGAACCAGCCCCCGCGGGCCAGCACACCCCGCATCGACGGGCTCCACGGCTGCTGCACCGCCTGCCAGTCACCCGCTTCGTACACGGCCATGCCTCTGCCGGCGGTGCTCCCGACGGACACGAGGTTCGTGAGCATCAGCCGGGGCCCGTCCACGATCAGCTTCGCGCCCGGAGTCTGCGTGGAATCCGTCGCCGACGCCGTAGCGTCGCCGAACGGCACCCACTCCCCGGCCTCGAGCCGGAACGGTTTCACCAGCCCCGGCGTGGTGCCGATCAACGCGAGCAGGTCGCCGTTCCATTCCACCAGCGAAGTGACCTGGCCCGTCGCGTGTCCCACGCCCACCCACGCCGAGCCGTCGAACCGCGCGACCGTGGAACCCAGCGGCGTCGTTCCGCTGCGGGTGAACCAGCCCCCCGCGTGGACCTGGCCCTGGTAACGGACGAGCGCGTTGACGCCATTCGTGCCGGATGCGGGCTGCAACCCCGCACCGGGCGTCACCAGGCTCGTGCCGGTCCAGATCCGCACTCCGATCTGGTTCGGGGCGAAGCCCACGCCGCCGATCCACAGCGAGTCGCCCGTGACGAGCAGCGCGCGGACATTGGGCAGCGTGCTCGACGAACCGAAGCCGCCGCTCCACGAGGTGCCATTCCAGCGGGCGAGCCGGGGCACGGTGATGTAATGGGTGGGCGTGGCGAGGATGCCGAACTCGCCGCCGACGACGAGATCGCCCTGGTACACCGCGCACGCGTTCACGTCGTGCGACGTGCTGGCGAATGGCTCCCAACCCGATCCGTTCCAGCGCAGCATGGACGAGCCGACGAGGCTCCCCTGGCTCCACGCCGACCCCATGACGAGCAGCGAGTCCCGAAAGCGAATCGCGGCGAAGGGGCGAGCCATGTCGAGGCTGGCTCCCAGCGCGGTGAAGCTGCTGCCGTCCCACGACGCGGCCCGGCGCGCGGCCGCGCCGGGCGCGCTCGTGAACGTGCCCAGCACGAGGAGTCGTCCGCTGTCGGGGAGCACGAAGCTCACATCGCGATCGAACCCCGGCAACGCGAACTCGTCGGACCACGTGGCGTCGTCGGGGTGCGTGCCACCCGGCGTGGGCACGGACCACGGCGCGGCGAAGCCGGCCGAAGCCGCGAGCGCGATGCTCAGCGCGACGGCCGGGAGCAGGGCGCAGACTCGGCGGGCGATGCGTGGGCGGAACCAGAGCGAACCCGGCATGGCGGACCTCGGCGTGGTCGAGGCAGGGATGCATGCGGCGCAGCGGGGGGGGAGCATCGCCGATCGGCAAGAGTATCGAGCGGCCCCTCGAGGGCCGGCAATCGGAAACTCGCGCGCCGCCGTCCCGCGGGCGAACCCACGCACCCGTTCCACTGGGCGGGCTTCGTCGCCTCGGGCGACTGGCGCCGAGTTCGCCGGGACGCCGCGCTCGCGCGCAGCGACCCGCGACGCACCACCGCGCGTCACTTCACGCGCACGACCGTGGCGCTCGCCACGCCCCCCGCCGCCCGCAGCCGCGCGAAGTAGAGCCCCGGCGCCGCCGCTGCCCCGTCCGCGTCGCGGCCGTCCCAGCTCGCCGCATGCTGTGCGTCCCGGCGCGCGCGGCCCGTCCCACGCGTCGCCACGCGCCGCCCCGACACGTCGTAGATCGCCAGCTGCACGGGCGACGCCGCGGGCAGCGTGAACGCGAACCGCTGCGCGCCGCTCGCCGGGTTCGGCCGCGCGGGCGACAGCGACACGCGCAGGGCCGACGCGCCCGGCGCACCCACCGTGTTCAGCCCACGCCAGCGTGCGATGCCCACTGACGACTTGCCGTTCGCCCAACCGAACTCGCCCGACGCGTACAGATCGCCGTCGAACACCGCGAGCGAGCGCACGAACCCGTTCATCCCCGAGCCCAGCAGGTTCCAGCGCGCGCCGTCCCACTCGGCCACGCCCCAGGTGGCGCTCGAGTCCGCGCGCAGGAACCCGCCCCCCGCGAACAACCGCCCCTGCGTCGAAAGCAGCGCGGTCACGAACAGCGCGCCCGAACTCATGTCGTGCCACACCACGCCATCCCAGCGCGCGGCGGGGCGCTCGAGCGAGATCGGCCACGCGTCGAGGTACGCACCATCCACCCACTCCCGGCCGATCGCCCCGACCACGACGCCCCCTTCGTGTTCGACGAGGCTCGTGATCTCGCCCGACGGCGTGGGGGCAGTCCCGTCACCCAGCACCGACCACTGCGTGCCCTCGCGGATGAAGAGATTGGCGCCCAGGGAGGTGAGGCACGAGGCCTCCATCGACTGGTCCGTACCCGCCACGATCCGTCCACCCCAATCGAGCAGTGCATTGAAGCCATAGGAAAACTGGCCGTAGAACTCGCAGCCGTCCGGGGGGCCGAACAGGACCCCGTCCCACCGGGCGAGGTCGGAGTTCACCGTCTCGTTCAGTCCTGATCCTCCGAGCCACGGCCCGTCCGCGCGAAGAAGGAAGTCGCTGACGTAGTGCCCGTTCGTCGGGGCCCAGGGGGACTCCCACGCGCCGCCATTCCAGCGCTGGAGCTCGAGGTCTCCGCCGGCCGTGGTCTGTACGCCACCCGCGACGAGTCGGCCCGAATCGTCCGCACGCAGTCGGAGCGTCTTCAGCGTGGGGCCCGCCGGGAAGGCGCTCCATGCGCTGCCGTCCCAGCTCGCGATCGCTGGCGGCGCCAGGAATGCACCGGATTGGCCGACGAGGCCCGCGTTGCCCGCGAGCAACTGGCCGTTCCACGGCAGCAGGTTCGGCGAAGCGATGCCGGTGCTGGAGCTCACCCCGTGCATCGCCGCGCTCCAGGGCTGCTCGACCGCGTGCCACGCGCCGCCTTCGTACACGGCCATGCCGCGGGCGGGCGTGGTTCCCACCGAGACGAGCATCGTGAGCACGAGATGGGAGCCCCCGGCGACGAGTTGCGCGCAGGGAAACGACAAGCTCGGGTAGCTGCCCGTGGCATCCCCGAACGGCACCCACTCTCCCGCCTCGAGTCGGAACGGCTTCACGACGCCGCTCGCCGTGCTGATCAGCGCCAGCAGATCGCCGTTCCACTCCACGAGCGACGTCACCTCGCCGGTGGCGTGCCCCACGCCCACCCACGTCGAGCCATCGAAGCGCGCGACCGTCGAACCCAGCGGCGTCGTGCCGCTCCTCTGGAACCACCCTCCTGCGTAGACCTGCCCCTGGTGCGAGAGCAACGCGTTGACCCGCGCAGCTCCCGAAGAAGCGTTCAGCCCCGCCCCCGGGGTCCCCAGGGCCGACCCGGTCCAGAGCCGCACGCCGCTCTGCGAGCTGAGGGCCGAGCCGGCGATCCACAACGAATCGCCCGTGGCGAGCAGTGCGCGGACGACATAGGGCAAGGTGGAGCTCGTACCGAATCCACCGCTCCACGTGCTCCCGTTCCATCGCGCCACCTTCGCGGCGGTGACGGTACTTCCATTGCGGCTGACACGGGTGAAGATCCCGCCGATCACGAGGTCGCCTTGATACGTCGTGCTGGCATAGATGTCGAAGTCGGTCGAACCCGATCTCACCCAGGTCGAGCCGTCCCAGCGATACATGTAGTTGCCCGCGCCCATGACCATCAGCGAGTCCCGGAATCGGATCGCGGTTGCCGGCATGCCGCCGAGGTAGACCCCCAGCGCCGAGCAGGAAGCGCCGTCCCAGGAAGCGGCGAGCCTCGCACCGACGCCCGGCGCGCTCGTGAAACGGCCGAACACGAGCAGCCGTCCGCTGTCCGGAAGGGCCACGGTCACGTCGCGGTTGAACCCCGGCAGCGCGAACTCGTCGGACCACGTGGCGTCGTCGGGATGCGTCCCTCCGGGCGTGGGCTCGGACCACGGCCGGGCGATGCCGCGAGCGGAGGCGATCGCGATACCCAGCACGACGAGCGGAAGCAGGATCCCGACGCGAATCGCGTGGCGCAGGAGGAGCCGGATCGATCTCGGCATGGCGGACCTCGGCGTGATCGAGGCAGGGTTGCATGCGGCGCAGCGGGGGAGCATCACCGATCGGCACGAGTATCGAGCGGTCCCGCGAGGGCTGGCAATCGCGAAGTCGCGCGCCGCCGTCCCGCGGGCGAGCCCACGCACTCGTTTCGGCCTCGTATCCGGACCCCGTGCACGCTCGCGGTCGACTCGCGGCGGCACCCCGTCCCGGCGCGTGCCGGAGCGGACCCGCCGCGCGCCGCCCGGTCGGGCCTCAGCCCCTGGCTTGCTCCGCCGCCGCCGCGAACCGCCGCACGATGTCGCCCGCGGGCTCGATCGCGCGGATGCCCGCCACGCTCCTGCCCGCCTGCCAGTAGTCCTGGCGGCCGCTCGCGTCGAGCGACGCGTTCTTGAGCTGCCACAGCGAGCGCATCGCGTACACGCCGCGCATCCAGTGCTTGGTGCGCGGGTTGCGCAGCAGCCAGCGCGCGAGCGGCCCCGCCTTGAGCCCGGTGCGCTGCACGTACGGCGTGTTCAGCACGGCCACGGGAATGCCGGTGATGCGCTCGGTCAGCACCACGTCGTCCTCGCCCGCGTCCACGATCGCGCGCTTGTACGCGTCGCTCGCGCGGCACTCGGGCGTGGCGATGAAGCGCGTGCCCATCTGCACGCCGGCGTAGCCGAGCTTCAGCGCCGCGACGAATCCCGCCTCGTCGCCGACGCCGCCCGCACACACCACGGGCAGCCCGAACGAGCGCAGCTCGTCGATCAGCGCTTCGGCGGTGCGCGGGCCCGCGTGCCCGCCGGCGCGGCGGTTCACCGCGATCAGGCCGTCCACGCCGGCGTCACGCGCCTTGGCGGCCCACTTCGCCTCGGTGACGTCGTGGTACACGACACCGCCCACCTCGTGCACCTTCTTCACGACCCAGCCCGGGTGGCCGAGCGAGGTGACGAAGAACCGCACGCCCTCCTCCAGCGCCTCGTCCACCCAGCGCGTCATGCGCTCGTGGTAGGTCTTCGAACTCTTCTCGATCAGCGCGTTCATGCCGATCGGCTTCGGGGTGAGCGAGCGAATCAGCCGCAGGCCGGCGCGGAACTCGTGCTGGTGCACCCACGTGAGCGAAATGGGCTGCACGATGCCGATGCCGCCCGCGTCGCTGATGGCGGCCACCAGCTCGGGGTTGCTGCACGGGTACATGGCGCCGCCGATGAGCGGCACCTCGATGCGCGCGTGGCGCGTGAGCGGCGTGTCGAGCGGGCTCACGCGGCGTCCCGCGGACCCAGCTTCCACGTCACGCGCGTGCGCGCCACCTCGTCGCCGGCGGCGTCCTTCATCGTGGCCTCCACCACGTGCTCGACGTCGCCCGTCACGGCGGGCACGGTGGCGCGGGACTCGGCGGTGATCCTGCCGCGCGCCTTCTTGAGGTAGTCGGTCGAGATGTTCAGCACGATGCCGCGCACGGTGCCGGGCATGGCGGTGGTCATGGCCAGCCCGCTCGTGAGTTCGCCGAGGTTGGCGAGCGCCAGCGCGTGCACCGAGTTCAGGTGGTTGCGCACGCCGCGGCGGTCGGCGATCGCGACGCGTGCGTGCCCGGGTTCCAGGTGCAGCACGCGCGGGGCGATCGTGGCCGAGTACGGCACCATGCGGCCGAGCGCGAGCGTGAACAGGCCCGCGCCGAACGGCAGACCGGACAGCTTCCGCCACATCGCCAGCGTGGTGGCGCCGGGGGATTCGAGCGCGCGGCTCATGGCCGAGTCCTTCCCTGGAGGGCATGCATGGGCCGCACTCTGCCCGCCGCCCGGGGGCGCCGCAACCGGCATTCGCCCGCTCGGCAGGTCGGGCGTTGCCCGGGCGACCGCCCGGCCCGTAGCCTTTGCGGCGCATGCTTCGTCCCCCCGATGACCTTTCGAGCCTTCGCCATCCGTGGCCCCCGCGACGCCTCGCGGGCGCCGGGCTCGCCGTGCTGTGCGCGGCCGCGCTGGCCGCCGCGCGCGGCCTCGCCCGGCGCGGTCGTCGCCGAACGCGTGACCGCCGACTCGGCCGCCGCGGCCGCCGCGTACCGCGATGGGCGGCTGGCCGGGGTCACGCGCGGCTCGACGCGACCATCGCCGAGGCGCGTCGCACGAACGACCGCTTCGCGCTCGCGCGGCTGTTGCGCATCGACGGCGCGCTCTACGCGGGCGTCGGCGAAGCGAACGCCGCGCTGCCGCGCCTGGCCGAGGCGGCCACGCTCGCCGCGGCCCAACGCGACAGCGCCGCGCTGCTGCGCATCCTGCGCTGGCAGGCGTACGCGTACGGCTCGCTGGGGCGGCTCGACGACGCGTGGCGCGCGGCCTCCGAACAGCGTCGCCTCGCGCAGCTCACGCGCGAGGAAGCGTTCGACGCGCTCGGCCGCGCCTCGCAGGGCTGGGTGCTGATGCGGCGCGGCGAGTTCGCCCGCGCGCGCGCCGAAACCGAGGCGGCCGCGCGCCGCCTGCGCGCGCTCGGCGAGGAAAACTTCGAGTCGCTCGCGCTGGCGCCGCTCGGCAGCCTGCAGATGGCCGCAGCCGACTACCGCGCCGCCCGCGTGACGTACACGCGCAAGCTCGAGCTGGCGCGCCGCGCGCGGAGTTCGTTCTCCGAGGCGCAGGCGCTCAACGACCTGGGCGTGCTCGAGAACTTCGTGGGCGACCCCGCGCTCGCGCTCGAGATGTTCGAGCAGGCCGAGCGCATGCACGTGGATCGCGGCGAGTGGCGCGAGGCCGTGGAGGCCATGGTCAACCGCTCGAACGCGCTGATGTCGCTGGGCCGCTGGGTCGAGGCCGAGCGCCTGATCCACGAGGTGCAGGCGATCTGCGACCGCGAGGGCTACCGCGAGACGCACGCGCTGATGCAGGTGGCGCTCGGCGACCTGGCGTACAGCCGCCAGCGGTTCGGCACGGCGCGGCGCGAATGGCGCGCCAGCCTCGAAGCGGGCGACACGCTGAGCGCGCGCGCGTCGATGTCGGCGATCACCGGGCTCACGGCGATGCTCGCCGCGCACGACAGCCTCGACGCCGCGCTCGCGCTGGTCGCGCGGCACGGTCACGGGCTGCGCGGCCGCGTCGACGAAACCTGGTACGCGCGCTTCGAGACGCTGGTGGGCCGCCTGCTCGTGAAGGCGGGGCGCGCGGACGAGGCGGTTCCGCGGCTGCGCGCGGTGGCCGAGCCGGCCGCGACCCGTGGCGAACACGGCGTGGCGTCGCAGGCATGGCTCGAAATGGCGCGCGCCTTCCGCCGGCTCGGGCGGCCGGGCGACGCGGCCGCCGCGCTGGAATGCGCGACGCTCGAGTGGGAGCGCGCGCGGCGCGCATCGCTCGACCCCGAGTGGCGCGAGTGGGCCGGCGCCTCGGCCCGGCAACTGGCGGCGGAATGCGTGGACTTCGCCTGGCACGACGGCACGCGCGCGCCGCGCGAGCGTCTGGCGGCGGCGTTCGTCGCGGCGCAGCGCTTCAAGGCGCGCACGCTCGCCGAGCGCTGCGCGGGGCCGGGCGCGTTCACGGCCTCGGACTCCGCGCGCTTCACGCAGCGCCCGGCCACGCTGCGCGAGGTGCAGCAGCAGGTGCTGCGCCCGGGCGAACTGCTGCTCGAGTACCTCGTGGGTGCGGACTCGACCTGGTGCTTCGTGGTGGGCCCCGACACGGCCACGGTGCTGCGGCTCGCGGGGCGCGATTCGCTGACGCGGCTCGTGCAGATCGCGATCGACGTCACCGCGTCGCCCGAGCGCACGAGCGCCGGCGCGGCCGACGGTGCGCTGCGCGCGCTGGGCGGCGTGCTGCTGTCCGGGCCGTCCACGCTGCTCGCGAGCGCCGGCACGGTGCTGGTGGCTCCCGACGACGTGCTGCAGGGCGTGCCGTTCGGCGCGCTGCCGCTGCCGGGCGAGTCCTCGGCGCTCGCCGGGCGCGTGGAGCTGTCGCGCGTGCCGTCGGCCACGCTGCTGCGCGCGCTGCGCGAATCGCGCCGCGCCCCGCCGCGCCGCGGCATGCTGGCGCTGGCGGCGGGCTCGGACACGGGCCAGGTTTCGCTCGCGGGCGCCGGCCGCGAGGTGCGCGCGCTGGGCCGGCTCTACCGCGGCGTCGACGTGTACACGAGCGCCGACTCGACCGCACCGCGTGACGCCGCCGGACTCGCGGACTGGGCCGTGCTGCACCTGGCGGGGCACACGCAGGTGCACGACCAGCGGCCGTGGCGATCCGGGCTCGTGCTCCGCGATGCGGGCCGCGGCGGCGAGCGCGCGCGGCTGCTGGCGGAGGACGTGGCGCGATCGCGGCTGAGCGCCGACCTCGCCGTGCTCTCGGGCTGCGAGAGCGCCGGCGGACCGGTGCTGTCGGGCGAAGGCGTGGCCGGGCTGTCGTCGGCGTTCCTGGCTTCGGGCGTGCCGTCGGTGGTGGCGACCCTGTGGCCCGTGGACGATGCGGGCACGGAACGGCTGGCGGCCCGTTTCTACGACGCCCTGGCCCGCGGGGAATCCGCGGCGCACGCGCTCGCGCTGGCGCAGCAGGATCTCCGGCGCGATCCCAGGACCCGGCACCCGTTCTACTGGGCCGGCTGGGTGCTGGTGGGCGAACCCGACACCCGGGTGCCGCTCGTGAGGCGCCCCCTTCCCCCGCTGGGGTTCGCCCTATACCTTGTGCTCGGACTTGCACTTGCGGTGGGGGCCCTGGTGATCGCACGGGTCGTGAGGCGCCCCACCGCGAAACGCGTGTGATTTTCGGGCACGGGGGCGGACTCACTTCATGAACGCACCGGGACAACCGGAACGTTCCGACGAGACGCTGGTCGCGGAAGCGCTGCGCGACCCGGAGTCGCCGAGAAGCCGCGAGGCGGCTTCGGAACTGCTCGGCCGCTACCAGCGTCGCGTCTACCTGTGGTGCTGGCGGTACGTGCGCGACCCCGATCGCGCACTGGACCTCGCACAGGAGGTGCTCATGAACGCCTATCGCTCGCTCCACACGTTCCAGTCGAGGGCCAAGTTCTCCTCGTGGCTGTTCGTGGTGGCGCGCAACCGTTGCCTCAACGCGGTCACCGCGCCCTCGCTGCTGCGGGACGACGCGGCCGAGCTCGACGCGTTGCCGGGCGCGGCGCCCGACCCGGCGGAGGCGTTCGAGCGCGAGATCGACGAGCGCTCGCTCCGCGAGCTGATGGCGAAGCACCTGTCGGCCGAGGAACGCGAGGCGCTGTGGCTGCGCTGCTTCGAGAAGCTGCCCGTGGACGAGATCACGCGCGTGATGGGGCTGGGCTCGGCGTCCGGAGCACGCGGTCTGCTGCAACAGGCGCGACGACACCTGCGCGCGGCGCTCGACGCCCGCGAAGGAAGGAGATCCCTCGATGCTTGAGCAAGACGACGCGCAGCAGCGCCTCGACGAGCTGCTCGCGCTGCCGGAGGGCGACCCTCGCCGCGAACGGGCACTGGCCGATCCGGCCGTGCGCGCGCTGTACGACAGCTACCGCACGTTCATGGCGGCCGACACGACGGGCGTCCCGGGACTCGACCGTGCCGACGACGCGCTGGCCCGACTGCGCGGCGCGATGATCATGGACGGCGGCGCGGACGTGCGCGTGCCGGCGTCGGCGCGCGTCGACTCGCGCGGCGACACGCCGTGGTGGCGGGCGCTGTTCGCGCCCGCACTGCGCCCGGCTCTCGCGTTCGCGGTGCTGGTCGTGGCGGCCGGCGCCGCATGGTTCGCGATGCGCCCCGGCACGCCCGAGGGCGTGGTCGTGCTGCGCGGCAACCGCGGCGGCGACCTGCAGCTGCTTCCGGCGCGCGGCACCGAGCGCGGCGTGCAGCTGACGTGGCGGCGCGTGCCGGAGGCCGACCGCTACGAGGTCGTGTTCTACACCAGCCAGCTCACGCAGATCGCCACGCTCGGCGAGACCGCCGACACCACGGCGCTGGTGCCCCGCTCCATGCGCACCATGCTGCAGCGCGGCGGTACCGAGGTGCTGTACCGCGTGGTCGCACGCAGCGCCGGCGACGAGATCGAGCACTCGCCCGTATCCACGCTGCCGCGCTGACGCCGGGCGCAGGAACGGCCGGCTCGCTTCGGGGCGAGCCGGCCGTTTCGTTGCGTGGCTGCGCGGTTCGGCGCGGCGCTACGCGGTCGATGATTCCTCCCGCGCCTTGAGCTTGCCCACCTGCACGAGCAGGTCCCACGCGCTGCCGGTGGCGTTGCCCAGCAGCAGGCAGATGGGGCCGATCATCATGAACATGCCGTAGCCCTCGCCGTTCCAGATCAGCCACGACGCGAACAGCGACAGGGCCAGCCCCAGGATCTGAGACAGGCGCCGACGCAGCAGCGCCCGCCGATCGAGCCCGGTCTCGCGCGTGCGCATCTCCCGCATCAATCCGCCCAGAGCGATGGCCAGCGCCACCATCGTCATGCCCGCCGAGGTCAGCGCCAGGATGCGCGGCGTGGACGGCGGCACGAGGTACATGAGCGACAGCAGCAGCACCACGATGAACGTGAGCTGCGCCTGCCGCGCCAGGTCCAGCAGGTGCGCGCGCTTCTCGTGCAGCAGCACGTCGAGGTGGATCGACAGCGCCACGAACAGCAGGCCCACCAGCGTGACGGCGGCCGTGCCGGTCATGAGGAAGAACTCGTGCCAGCTCTCGACGAGCGCCCGGAACCCCTCGCTCGACTCCGCGGGCGGGAACCGCATCTCGGCGCTCGCGTGATGGAGCGGACCCGCGAACGCCGATCCCGCGAGCACGGCGGCGAACAGCAGCACGAGCGGCGCGACGCGCGTGACCCCGCGCCGGATCACAGGCCCAGCTCCGCGTGGATCGCCCGCATCGCCTCGAGCACGAACGCGATGTGCTCGTCGAGGTCCACGCCCAGCTCGGCGGCGCCCTTCTCGATGTCCTCGCGGTTCACGTTCCGCGCGAAACCCGCGCTCTTCATCTTCTTGCGCACCGAGGGCACCTCCACCTCGGCGAGCGTGCGTCCGGGCTGCACGAGCGCGCACGCCACCAGGAACCCCGAGAGTTCGTCGCAGGCGTAGAGCGTCTTCGCCATGAGCGTGTCGCGCGCCACGCCGGTGTGCGTGGCGTGCCCGAGCACCGCGGTGCACACGTCCTCGGGCCAGCCCTGTTCGCGCAGGAACTTCACGCCCTCCACGGGATGGCGCTCGAGGTCGGGGTGGCGTTCCCAGTCGAAGTCGTGCACGAGGCCCGTGATGCCCCAGCGTTCCTCGTCTTCGCCGCTCTTGCGCGCGTACGCGCGCATCGCCGTCTCGACCGCGTAGCAGTGCTTGCGCAGGTTCGCGTTCTGGATCCACTCGTGCACCAGCGCGAGCGCCTGCTCGCGGCTGGGCAGCGTGTTCGCGGTCATGCGGGCCTCCCGGGGCGGCGCGTCACGGCAGGCCCGCGCACGGTGCAAACGGGCGAGGCGGCGCCGGGCGCCGCCTCGTGCACGTCGAACTCCGCCCGACGGGCGGAGGCGTCCTACTTGTCGAAGAACGCGCGGTTCTTCTCGGTGTAGCTCTTCCACTTCTCGGGCACGCCGTTGTCCGGGAAGATCGCCTGCACGGGGCAGGCGGCCTCGCAGGCCTGGCAGTCGATGCACTCGTCCGGATGGATGTAGTACTGGTCCTCGCCCTCGTAGATGCAGTTGACGGGGCACACCTCGACACAGGACTTGTCCTTCACCCCGACGCAGGGTTCGGCGATCACGAACGGCATGGCATCCTCCGGAGGGCGGCCGGCGAGCGCGCGGGGCGCCCGGGTGAGACAACGTTGGGAATCGCGGGCCGGAGGATAGGCGGAGCCGCGAGCGCGGATCAAGCCGACCCCGGCCGGGAGGCTCGACGATTCACCCCGCCGCCCGCACCGTTCACCGGGCCGGAGCACCCGTTCGCCGGTCCGCCCGGGCGCGCGAGCGCCGCTCGTGCAAGGTTCACCCGTGCCGGTGCTCGCGCACCGCGCCGAAGGCATCGGAAACACGGCGACCGGGACCTTCGCACACCTTGACCCTCGCTCGCGGCGTAACCGAGACTCGCGCGGTCTGCACCCCGATACCCCCCTTTCGAAAGCGCTCCGCCCCGCCATGAACGCTCCCGCCGACCTGTCCGCCCTGCGGATCGACCGCTCCGCCCGCCCTTCGCGCGGCGGTTCTCGAACGCCCCTCCTGCTGGTGATCGTGCTCGCGGTGATCGCCGTCGCCGCCGTGCTCTGGTTCCGCGCCCGCAACGCCGCGGTGGCCGTGAAGACGGGCGCCGTCGCCGTGACGGGCGGCGGCGCCGCGTCGGCCGACGGGATCAGCGCGAACGGCTACGTGGTCGCGCGCACGAAGGCGTCGGTGTCGAGCAAGGTGCTGGGCCGGCTCGCCTGGATCGGCGTGACCGAGGGCTCGCACATGAAGGCCGGCGACGTGATCGCACGGCTGGAGGACGCCGACTACGCGGCGGCGGCCGCTTCGACGAAGGCGCAGGTCGCATCGGTGAGCGCGTCGCTCGCGCAGGCGCAGCGCGCGTTGCAGCGCGCGAAGACGCTGCGCGCGCAGGGCCTGGTGCCCGAGGCGCAGCTCGAGGACGCGCAGACCACGGTCGACGTGCTGGCCGCGCAGCTCGCCACCGCGCGCGCGCAGGCCGACCAGGCGTCGGCCGCGCTCGAGAACACGCGCGTGCGGGCGCCGTTCGCCGGCACCGTGCTGCGCAAGGACGCCGAGGTCGGCGAGATCGTGGCGCCGTCGTCCGCCGGCGGCGGGCTCACGCGCACGGCGATCGTGACGATGGCCGACCTGACCACGCTCGAAGTGGAGGTCGACGTGAACGAGGCGTACATCGCGCAGGTGCACAACGGGCAGGACGCGCGCATCACGCTGGACGCGTATCCGGACACGTCGTTCACGGGCAAGGTGCGGCAGGTGGTGCCCACCGCCGACCGCCAGAAGGCCACCGTGCTCGTGAAGGTGGCGATCCTGGACCACGACCCGCGCATCCTTTCGGAAATGGGCGCGCGCGTCGTGTTCCTGGCGAAGGGCGCCGACGCCGCGGCCGCGCCGCGCCGCACGTACGCCCCCACCGCCGCCGTCGTGCGCACGGGCGATGCCGCGCACGTGTGGGTGGTGGAGAACGGCACCGTGCGCGAGCAGGCCGTGGACGTGGGCCCGGAGAAGGACGGACAGATCGAAGTGCGCAAGGGGCTGTCGGGCGGCGAGAGCCTGGTGCTCGACCCGCCGGCATCGCTCAAGGCCGGCGTGCGGGTGAAGCCCACCGAGCGCTGATCCACGGGAGCGCCGCAGCGGCGACGGGTCGCCGGCGCGCGCGGAAGGAGACACATGGCATCGGTCGAAGTGCGGGACGTGGTCAAGACCTACCGGCGCGACGCGGAAGAGCTGCGCGTGCTGGACGGGATCTCGCTGACGATTCCCGACGGCGAGTTCGTGGCGCTGATGGGGCCGTCGGGCTCGGGCAAGACGACGCTGCTCAACCTGATCGGCGGCATCGACCAGCCCACGTCGGGCGACGTGATCGTGGACGGCACGAACATCGCGCGCATGGGCGCGCGCGACCTGGCGTCGTTCCGGGCCGCGTCGATCGGCTACATCTTCCAGCTCTACAACCTGATCCCCGTGCTGACCGCTCAGCAGAACGTGGAGCTGCCGCTGCTGCTGGTGAAGATGAGCGGCGCCGAGCGGCGCCAGCGCGCCACCACCGCACTGAACCTGGTGGGGCTCGGCGACCGTGTGAAGCACTACCCGCGGCAGCTCTCGGGCGGGCAGGAGCAGCGCGTGGCGATCGCGCGCGCGCTCGTGTCGGATCCGAAGGTGCTGCTGGCCGACGAGCCCACGGGCGACCTCGACCGCAAGTCGGGCGAGGACGTGCTGAACCTGCTGGAGCGGCTCAACAAGGAGTTCGGCAAGACCATCGTGATGGTGACGCACGACCCGCACGCGGCGGAACGCGCCACGCGCCAGTACCACCTCGACAAGGGCGTGCTGTCGGCCTGAGCGCGGGAGGACCGTCTCGATGTTTCAGCTCGTATGGGTCAACCTGATGCGCAACAAGCTGCGCACGTTCCTCACGCTCGCCAGCGTGTTCGTGGCGCTGTTCCTGTTCAGCTCGCTCGGCGCGATCCTCGACACGTTCCAGGCCGCCGCGGACTCGGGCAGCCGCGAGCGGCTGGCCGTGCGCCACGCGATCTCGCTGACCAACTTCCTGCCCGGCAACTACAAGGACCGCATCCTCGGAGTGCCCGGCGTGAAGCGCGTGTGCACGCAGACCTGGTTCGGCGGCATCGACCCGGTGGAGCCCAAGCAGATGCGCCAGCGCTTCGCCGTGGACGGCGACTTCTGGCCCATGTACCGGAAGGACTTCTCGATCGTGAAGTGGTCCGAGCCGCAGGCACCCGCCAGCCTGCCCGCCGACACGGACCCGCACCTGGCCGCGTACTGGCTCGAACGCAACGCGTGCGTGGTGGGCGAGCAGATCTTCACGAAGCGCGGCTGGAAGCTGGGCCAGACGATCCACCTGGAGGGCACGCTGTTCCGCGGCACCTGGGACTTCGTGATCCGCGGCGTGTACCGGCGCGCCGAGGGCGGCACGTGGAACGAGGACCTGATCCTGTTCCACAACGAGTACCTGCGCGAGAAGGGCCTCGGCGGACAGGACCTGGTCGGCGTCTTCAAGGCCGAGATCCCCGATCCGTCGCAGTCGGCGAACATCGCCAAGCAGATCGACGCCATCTTCGAGAACTCCGACAACGCCACCAAGACCGAGAGCGAGCAGGCGTTCGGCGCCGGCTTCATCAGCATGTTCGGCAACGTGCCGTTCGCGCTGCGCATGATCGGCTTCGCGGTCGTGTTCACGATCCTCGTGATCTCGGCGAACACGATGGTGATGGCCGTGCGCGAGCGGACGGGCGAGATCGCGGTGCTGAAGACGCTGGGCTTCCGCAACAGCACGATCTTCCACCTGGTCGTGGCCGAAGCCGCGATCATCACCACCGGCGGCGGCCTGCTGGCGGCGATCGTCGCCAAGTTCGGCCTCGACAACGCCCCGTTCCCGTTCTTCAACCAGCTCACCATCACGTGGCCCACCGTGCTGCTGGCCGTGGCGATCGCCGTCGGCCTGGGCGCGGTGAGCGGCTTCATCCCGGCCTGGCAGGCTTCGCGCCTGCGCATCGTCGACGCGCTGCGTCGCGTGGACTAGGAGCGCACCATGGCACTTCCCCTGGTCTACAACGTGCGCAACGTGATGCAGCGTCCCGTGTCGACGCTCACCACCGCCGTCGGCATCGGGCTCACGATCGCCGTGCTGCTGGCCGCGCTCGCGCTGGCCGAGGGCTTCGGCCGCGCCCTCAAGTCGTCGGGCTCCGCCGAGAAGGTGCTGATCCTGAGCAGCGGCGCCGACTCCGAGGTGATGAGCGGCTTCGGCCAGGAGGCCGGCGACATCCTGCGCGGCAACCCACGCGTGGCGGTGGGCGCCGACGGCCGGCCGCAGGTCACGCTCGAGATGGTGGCCACCACGAACCTCGCGCGCATCGGGCAGGTCGGCTCGTCGAACATCCGCGTGCGCGGCGTGGACCTGAACACGATCGGCGTGCGCGTGCAGCCCGCGATCGTGGAGGGCCGCATGTTCACGCCCGGCAGCGACGAAGTGGTGGTCGGCAAGTCGATCTCCACGCGCTTCGAGCACTGCAAGGTGGGCGACCAGATCAAGGTGCAGCGCCACCTGCTGAAGGTGGTCGGCCTGCTGGGCGCGAACGGCTCGTCGTACGAGTCCGAGGTGTGGGGCGACGCGAACGTGCTGCGTCCGCTGTTCCATCGCGACGGCGGCTGGCAGGTGGCGCTCGTGCGCATGAAGGACCCGAAGCAGTTCGAAGCGTTCAAGAAGGAGCTCGAGTCCGACCCGCGGCTGGGCTTCAAGGTGCACCGCGAGGACCAGTTCTACGCCGAGCAGGCGTCGGGCGTGACCATGCTGGTGACGGTGCTCGGCGGCTTCATCACCGTGATCATGGCGGTGGGTGCGCTGTTCGGCGCGGTGAACACCATGTTCGCGGCGGTCAGCGGCCGCACGCGCGAGGTGGCCACGCTGCTCGTGCTGGGCTTCAGCGCGTGGTCGATTCGCATCTCGTTCATCTTCGAGTCCGTGCTGATCGCGCTGATCGGCGGGGTCATCGGCTGCGTGCTGGCGCTGCCGATCAACGGCATCACCACCAGCACCACGAACTTCGCGTCGTTCAGCGAGGTCGCGTTCCAGTTCCGCGTCACGCCGACGATCCTGCTGATCGGGCTCGTCGTCTCGGCGGTGCTCGGCTTCGTGGGCGGGCTGGTGCCCGCGTGGCGCGCCTCGCGCCAGCAGCTCGCCACCGCGCTGCGCGGCGGCTGACGGGCGCGGAGGCGTGCCACGGAACGGGGCCCGCGATCCCTTCGATCGCGGGCCCTTGTGTTTGCGGGCCCGGACCTCAGCGTGCGCCCACCCCCCTACCGCTCCGTTCTCCGCCCGGGACCGCGCCACGCCGCGCCGGCGGAACCGGGGCGTAGACTCCGGGCCGTCGGACCGGAGGGCATGCCATGGGCAACTCCATCAGCAACATCGTGGATCGGCAGCTGCGGCGCTGGGACCTGGAAGTGGGCGCCGAGCGGCACGAGCGATCCCGGGGCGAACACCGCCTCACCGCGCACCCGATCATCACGGTCTCGCGCCAGCACGGCAGCCTGGGCTCGGACATCGCCGCCGACCTTGCGCAGCGCTTCGGGTACACGCTGCTGCACCGCGACGTGATCGATCGCATCGCCGAGTCCACCGAGTACTCCACGCGCCTGCTGCAACGGCTCGACGAGCACGCGCGGTCGGACCTCGAAACGCTGGTGGAGTCGATGTTCGCGGGCAAGTACGTGGACGCCAGCGACTACTCGCGCGGCCTGCTGAAGACGCTGCTGGGCATCGCCCGGCTCGGCGGCGTGGTGGTGGTGGGCCGCGGGGCGAACTTCATCGTCGGACCCGACCGCGGGTTCCACGTGCGCGTGGTGGCGCCGCGCGAGGCGCGCATCACCGAGATCGCCCGGCGCGGCGACCTGTCGCCGCGCGACGCGGCGCGCGAGGTGGACCAGGTCGATCGCGACCGCGCGGAGTTCATCCGCTCCACGTTCCACCGCTCGGTGGACGACCCGCTCGGCTACGACCTCGTCATCAACTCGGCCGGGCTCACGGCGGCGTCGGTCACGAGTTGGCTCGCGGACGTGGCGCACGAGAAGTTCGAACGGCTCCGCCGGCACGAGGTGCACACCGGCTGAACGCGCGGCGCTTCCGCCCCCGTCGTGTTCGAGAGCGAAGCGATCAGCGCACGCGGAACAGTCGCGTCGTGCCGGCGGGCCGGCCGTCCACCTCGAGCCGCGCCAGGTAGAGCCCCGGCGCCGCGTCGCGGCCGTCGTCGGCCGCGCCGTCCCACGACGCGCGCGTCTCGCCCGCGGCCGCGTCGGCGTCGACCAGCGCGCGCACGCGCCGGCCGGCGAGGTCGTACACGGCCAGCCGCACGCGCGCGGCGGAGGTCAGCGTGAACGACAGCTGCGTGCCGCCGCGGAACGGGTTCGGCGCGGCGGCCAGCGTGACGGCGCGCGCGGACGCAGCGGGTGCATCCGCCGTGGAGCCGGTCCAGCGCAGGCGATGCAGCTCGCCCGACACGCCGTCGTAGTTGTCGTTGTACTGGCGCAGCCAGACCAGGTCGCCGTCCGCGCTCACGCGCGAGTCGACGAACGACGTGAAGCCGCTCCCCCACCACGTGGCGCTGGGCTGGCCGGGCACCGCGGGCGCGACGACCCACTGGTTGCTCGCGCCGCGCACCATGCGCTGGAGCCAGCCGTCGTAGTAGTCGCCCCAGAACAGGCTGCCGCGGTGATCCACGGGCCAGGTGAAGCCGGCGCCGCCGACGGGGCGATACAGCCCGCCGCAGAACGCCGAGTGCAGCGCGGCGTCGCGCCCGAAGTAGGCGAGCGGCGGCAGGTAGCCGTTCGCCGCATTGCCGGCACCGCCGGGCTCGGGGCAGTTCGCGCGCGGCATCACGAGCGGGCCCTCGCGGTACGGCCAGCCGTAGTTGCCGCCGGGGCGGATCTCGTTGATCTCCTCGTAGTCGGCCTCTCCCACGTCGGCCGAGTACACCGTGCCGGTGTAGCGATCGACGTCGAAGCTCCACGGGTTGCGCATGCCGTAGGCCCACACGAGCTTCGCGTTCGCGTTCGTGGAGACGAGCGGGTTGCCGCTCGCGGGCGTCAACTGCGCGCGTGTCACGGCGCCGGCCGGGATCGCCGGAATGCCGCTCACGTCCAGGCGCAGGATGCAGCCGCGGAACGACGTCGAGTCCTGCGCGTCGCACCACACCTCGTCCTCGCCCAGGCTCAGGAACAGCATGCCGTCGGGGGCGAACTTCAGGCAGCCCGCGTTGTGGTTCGGGTCGTTGTCGCGCACGTCGCCGATCAGTTCCACGCGATTCGACAGCGTCATCGTTTCGGCGTTCGGATCGCTGAGCGCACCACTGGCCGTGTAGCGCACCAGCTTGTTCACGCCCGCGTTCGCGTTGTGGAAGAAGTACAGGTACGGCCTCGCCGGCCAGCCCGGATCCACGGCCACGCTCTGCAGCCCGCGCTCGTAACCCACGGGGTAGACGTCCGAGATCACCGCGATCGGGTCCTGCGCGGCGAGGTGGCCGTTCACGACCAGCCGCACGCGCGCCGTGCGCTGCTCCACGATCAGCACACGGCCGTCGGGCAGGAACGTGAACGCGCGCGGCTCGTCGAGTCCGGACACCACCACCTGGTCGCTGAAGCCGGTCGGCACCGTGACGGCGCGTGCGGGAGCGGTGAAGCAGCAAAGGGCCGCGGAGAGCGCGGCGAAAGCGGCCATGACGAAGGCCGAGCGGCGATTCATGAGCGGGAACTCCTGAGCGGGATGCCGAATGGCGACGGCCGGGGGCCGCGACCCGGGGGTTGGGCGCGGGAAGTCTAAGCGGCGCGCGGTCCGGAACGCCAATGGGTGGCATGCATTTCGTCCAATGTTGACGCGGTCCGGACGCCGCATTCCCCACGGCGCACCCGGTCCCCGGCGGCGCCCCGACCCGGGGCGCGTGTCCGGGCGCCCCGCGACTCCTCGCGCGCCCCCGGGGCATCCAACCCGGTGCCGGCTCCCGGGCCGGACCGGCGCGACGAGTGCGCCGAGGCCCGCCGCGGCGCGCGGACCGCGCGGCTCGCGGCGGGAGAACGGGTCCGGCTAGTATGCCCGGCGTTCTCGAGACGATTTTCCCAAGGAGGCGGCCTTGTCGCGCGTGCACGACGTCCTGATCCTCGGCTCCGGCCCCGCGGGTTACACCGCGGCGCTCTACACGGCCCGCGCCGGCCTCGCCCCGGTGCTGTTCTCGGGGCTCCAGCCGGGCGGCCAGCTCACCATCACCACCGAAGTCGAGAACTACCCCGGCTTCCCCGAGGGCATCCAGGGCCCCGAGCTGATGGACAAGTTCCGCGAGCAGGCGGCGCGGTTCGGCACCGAGATCCTGGACACCGTGGTGGAGCGCGTGGACTTCTCGCAGCGCCCGTTCCGTGTGTGGGCCGACGGCAAGGAGTACGCGGCGAAGGCGGTGATCGTGGCCACCGGCGCCAGCGCGATGCTGCTGGGGCTCGAGAGCGAGCAGAAGTACATGGGCTTCGGCGTGTCGGCGTGCGCCACGTGCGACGGGTTCTTCTACAAGAACAAGCGCGTGATCGTGGTGGGTGGCGGCGACACGGCGATGGAAGAGGCGAACTACCTCACCCGCATGTGCTCCGAGGTGATCGTGGTGCACCGCCGCGACGAGTTGCGCGCCTCGCGCATCATGCAGGAGCGCGTGAAGGCCAATCCGAAGATCCGCCTGGTGCTGAACACGGTCGTCGACGAAGTGCTGGGCGACGGCAAGCAGCTCACGGGCGTGAAGCTGCGCGACGTCGCGACGGGCGCGGTCACCGACATGGCGGTGGACGGGTTGTTCGTGGCGATCGGCCACAAGCCGAACACGGAGTTCCTCGCGGGCCAGCTCGCCACCGACGCGAAGGGCTACCTCCAGGTGAAGCCGGGCACCTCGAACACGAACGTCGAAGGCGTGTTCGCGGCCGGCGACGTGCAGGACTCGGTGTATCGCCAGGCCGTCACGGCCGCCGGCAGCGGCTGCATGGCGGCGATCGACACCGAGCGCTGGCTGGAGCAGCAGGCGCACACGGAGCACACGGCCGCGTCGCGCGGTCACTGATCCCGGCCGCCGGCCTCGCGCCGGCGCGCCGTGCAGGCCCAACACACGAAGGGGCGCGCGAGCGCCCCTTTCGTCGGGAGTCCATCGATGGAACGGGAAGTCCTCGAGTTCGACGTGCAGTTCGTGGGCGCCGGCCCCGCGGGGCTCGCCGGCGCGATCCACCTCGCGAACCCGATCCCGAGAGCACAACGCGGCCGTGGCCGCCGCCGGCGGCGGGCGACGCGATCCCGGAGACGAACATCGCCGTGCTCGAGAAGGCGGCCGTGGTCGGCGCGCACGGGTTCTCCGGCGCGATCCTCGATCCGCGCGCGCTCGTCGAACTGGAGCCGAACTGGCGCGAGGGAGGCTTCCCGTTCGAATCCGAGGTGACCACCGACGAGATGATGGTGCTCACCGAGGATCGCCACTACAAGCTGCCGTACGTTCCGCCCGTGCTGCACAACGACGGCAACCTGATCGTGAGCCTGGGCAACGTCGTGCGCTGGCTGGCCGAGCGCGCCGAGGCGAAGGGGGTGCTCGTGGCCACCGAGACGCCCGCGCTCGAACCACTCGTGGAAAACGGTCGGCTCACGGGCGTGCGCACCGGCGACAAGGGCGTCGACAGGCACGGGCAGCGCAAGCCCACGTACCAGCCGGGCGCCGACTGCCTGGCGAAGGCCACGGTGCTGTGCGAAGGGCCGCGCGGCACGATCGCGCGCCAGCTCGAGAAGTCGGGCTTCGTGAAGCCGGGCCGCAACCCGCAGGTGTATGCGACCGGCGTGAAGGAACTGTGGGAGGTGCCGGCGGGCCGTGCGCAGAAGGGCCGCGTGCTGCACACCATGAACTGGCCGCTGCCCGCCGACACGTTCGGTGGCAGCTTCGTGTACGGGCTCGACGACTCGCACTGGTACGTGGGCTTCGTGACCGCGCTCGATTCGCCCGATCCCACCAGCGATCCGCACGCGAACCTGCAGCGCTTCAAGACGCACCCGCTGATCCGTCCGCTGCTCGAGGGCGGCAAGCCGGTGGCGTACGGCGCGAAGGCGATTCCCGAGGGCGGCTGGTACGCGATGCCGAAGCTGTCGGCCGACGGCCTGCTGCTGGCCGGTGACTCGGGCGGCTTCCTGAACGGGGCGCGCCTGAAGGGCATCCACCTGGCGATGAAGTCGGGCCTGCTCGCCGCCGAGACGTTGTTCGAGTGCCTGAAGAGCGGAGACTTCTCGGCGGCCCGGCTCGCCGAGTACGAACGTCGCGTGGAATCGTCGTGGGCCGGCGACGAGATGAAGTCGGTCCGCAACTTCCACCAGGCGTTCGACGGCGGCCTGTGGCAGGCGCTGCCGCGCACGGCGTTCCAGGTCTTCATGGGCGGACGCGATCCGTTCGGCGACCAGCTTCCGGGTCACGAGAGCCACACGCGGATGAAGAAGCTCTCGCACGTGCACCCGGGCGGAAAGCCGGCGCCGCTCAAGGCCGACGGCCAGCTCACGTTCGACAAGCTCGCCGACGTCTACCTGTCGGGCACGCTGCACGACGAGGACCAGCCGGTGCACCTGCACGTGGCCGACACGGACGTGTGCGCCACGAAGTGCCGTGCGGAGTACGGCAATCCCTGCCAGCATTTCTGCCCCGCGAGCGTGTACGAAATGGTGCCCGACGAGTCCCGGGGCGCGGGTGCGCTGAAGCTGCACATCAACGCGTCCAATTGCGTGCACTGCAAGACGTGCGACATCGCCGATCCCTACCAGATCATCACGTGGGTCACGCCCGAGGGCGGCGGCGGGCCCGACTACAAGCGGCTGTAGGGCTCGCGCACGCACGCACCCGGCGCCCCGGCGATTCCGCCGGGGCGTTCGTGCTTCCGCCCCGCGGGCTCAAGATGCGGTGACGCCGTCCGAGACCCGACGGAGCGGCGTCCCCGGGTCTCCGGGCCACGCCTGCATCTCACTCTCACGGGACGACACGGGTGGCCGAAGACCGCGCCGATCGAAACCCCCTCGAACTGCGCCCTCTGATCGCACTGGCCGTGCTGGTGATCGTGACCGGATCGGTCGGGCTCGTGGTGCTGGAGCGTTCGGCGGACGAACTGCGCCACACCGACCTCGAGATGGCCGACCTGGCCTCGACCGCGCACCGGCTCGACGCGCTCGAATGGCGAGCCGTCGCGCAGGGAGGCGTCGGGGACGACGTGCGGCGGGACCTCGCGGAGAACCGCACCCGCGCCGAGACGCTGCTGGACGCGCTGTCGGTACGCCACCAGCGGGACGCGAGCACGGTGACCCGCTGCTACGCCGCCTACCGCGACGCCGTCGACCGCGAGTTCGCGGCCATCCGCAACGGGCGCTCCGAGGAGGCGGCCGAACTCGACGAGTCGATCGTGGATCCCGCGTACGACCGGCTCGTGGCGCGCATCGCGGAAGCTCGGTCGGCCATGGAAGTGGACACGCGCCGCCTGCTCTGGCTGTCCCGCGTCGGCGCCCTGCTCGGCATGCTGGCGGCATCCACGATGATCGGGTTCGTGACCTGGCGCGTTCACGAGGCCCGACGGATACACGACGACGCCCGCCACGAACAGGACCTGCTGCGCGAGAGCAACGAGCGGCTCGAGCAGGCGAACGCGTCGCTGCTCGAGGCCTCGCGGCTGAAGAGCGAGTTCCTGGCGAACATGTCCCACGAGCTGCGCACGCCGCTGACCAGCCTGCTGGGGTTCCTGGAACTGCTGCAGCAGGATCTGTGCAGCTCGCCCGAGGAGCGCCGCGAGTTCCTCCACCACTGCCACACGTGCGGGCACAACCTGCTGCGCCTCATCAACGACCTGCTCGACATGTCCAAGATCGAGGCCGGCAAGCTGTCGCTGGCGACGGAGCGCGTGGACCTGCCCGAGATCTTCGAATCCGTCCGCGCGATGTTCGCGAAGCAGGCCGAGGAGAACGGCGTCCGGTTGAGCTTCGAGCCGGGCGCCACGACGCTCGCCGCCCGCGCCGACGCGCTGCGCACGCGGCAGGTGCTCGTGAACCTGGTGGGCAACAGCCTCAAGTTCACGCCGCACGGGACCATCACGGTGCGCGCCACGCCGCGGCCGGAAGCGGGCTACGTGCGGGTGGAGGTCGAGGACACGGGCATCGGGGTCCCGCGGGATCGCCAGGAAGCGGTGTTCGACCCCTTCACGCAGGCCGACGGCAGCACGACGCGGCGCTTCGGTGGAACGGGCATCGGGCTCACGATCACGCGCAAGCTCACCGAGATGATGGGCGGCGTCGTCACGTTGGAGAGCGAGGGCGAGGGCCGCGGCACGCGCGTGAGCTTCACGCTGCCGCTGTGGGAGGACGCGCCGATGGCCGCGGGCGGCGAGACCGGCGTGGTGCAGGGGCCCGGGGACGGCGCGCTCGTGCTGGTGGTGGACGACGATCCCGGCTTCCGCGCATGGGTCGCCCACCAGCTCCAGCACGGCGGCTTCCGCACGCTGTTCGCGGGAACGGCGGAAGACGGATGGCGCGAGGTCCGGAACGCGAAGCCCCGCGTGGTGCTCATCGACCACGCGCTCCCTTCCGGGCCCGACCAGGCGCTGCGATCGGGCTGGGATCTGGGCGTGCGCATCAGCTCGGAAGCCGCGACCCGCCACGTTCCGTTCGTGTTCGTGACGGGATTCGACGACGAGATCCGCGCGCGCCTCGCGTCCTCCGGGCGCGCGCGGCCGCGCGGGCGCCTGGCCAAGCCCCTCGACGCCGACGTGCTCGTGCGCAGCATCCGCGAGGTGATCGGCGTCGAGGTGCCCGCCGCGAGGACGCGCGTGCTGCTGGTGGACGACGATCCCGCGGTCGGCCGCCTCGCGCGCCGCCTGCTTCCCGCCGACCGCTTCGAGCTCGAATGCGTCACGGGGGGCGAAGAGTGCCTGCACCGGCTGCGTCGGCGCCCGGCCGGGTACGACGTGATGCTCCTGGACCTGCAGATGCCGGGCACGAACGGCTACGACGTGCTCCGCTCGCTCGCGCTCTCGCCACGCGGACAGGAGCCGAGCGTGATCGTGCTGTCGAGCGCGCCGGAACCCCGCGACGCCGAGGAGCGGCATCTGCTGGAACAGGGCGCCGTGTGCGCGATGTCGAAGAGCGAGCTGCTGGACGACCCGCACCGGCTCGTCGAGCGCATCGCGAGCGCGCTCGCGGCGACCGGCGCGAGTGCCGGCGCGGAGCCGGACCGGAGGGCGGCGTGACGCACGTGCTGATCGTGGAGGACGACCCGCAGATCGCACTGATCATGAGCCGCCTGCTCGAACACCACGTGCCCTGCCGCGTCACCGTGACGAGCTGCCCGGACAAAGCGATGGATGTGCTCGACCGCGATCCCGTCGCGGCCATCGTGATGGACGTGTCCCTGCGCGACGCCCGCCTCGACGGCGCGCCGTGCAACGGCGCGCAGCTGTCGCGGCACATCCGCCGCCACCCCCGGCACGGCGCGTTGCCGATCCTGCTGGCCACGGCGCACGCGATGCGCGGTGACGCCGAGCGGCTGCTCGCGGAGAGCGGCGCGAACGCGTACGTGTCGAAGCCGTTCGTGGACAGCGCGTCGCTCGTGGATCCCGTCCGGCGGCTGCTCGCCGCATGAACGTGGACCCGGCGAGACGCCGGGCCTCGCCTACCGCGGCCCGCGCACGTCCCCCGATCCGACCGGGCCAGCGCCCGGCGCCGCGGCGAACGCCGCCGGGTCCACGTCGCGCCGCGTGAACACCCACAGCCAGTAGCCGTAGAACCGCGCCCGGCACACCACGCGCCAGCCGGCGTCGCTCGAGAGCTTCGGGTACGTGGCTCGGTCGTACGGCTCGCGACCCTCGAAGCGCTCCTCGTCGGCGCTGTGCAGGATCACGACGTCGGGCGAGAGCCCGAGCACGTAGTCGGGATCGAAGCCGCGCGTGGCGATGCGCCTGTCGGCGAGCCCCCACAGGTCGACCACGCGCAGGCCCGAGCGGTACGCGAGCAGGCCGCAGTCGGACGCGGCGAGCAGCGCGGTGGGCGGAAACGTGCGGCGCAGCGCGTCGGCCACGCGCGCATGCGCCTCGCGCAGGCCCGTCGACTCGAGCGTGGCGTACGTACTCATGGGGAACACCGGCGCGATCAGCGTGAGCGCGACCGTGCCCGCGAGCGCCACGCGGCCGGCGAGCACCGGCCGGTCCGCGGACGCGAGCAGGTCGTCCCACGCGCACGCGGCGCACGCCACCAGCATGGGCAGCACCGGCAGGAAGAAGCG
>JBGAOB010000369.1:0-4345 GCA_044222045.1 Candidatus Eiseniibacteriota bacterium | reverse complement strand
AGCCGGTCCAGCAACGGCGACTCGAGGGGCGCGGGGGCGTGCAGCGCGAACGCGGCGCGGTCCGGCGCGGCGGCGCGTGCGGGCGTGGTCCGGCCGCGGGACGGCTTGGAGGTCGAGGACATGGGCCGCGATTCTAACGGCCGGAAGTCCCGGCCCGAAAACGGACGCGGCGACGGGATGAGGATCCCGCCGCCGCCCCAGAGGGGTCAGCTGGGCAGATGACGTCCGGAGCGCCTCCGTGGGGAGTGGGGGTCGCTCTTACCGAGCCTGGCCTGGCTGCTAGTTGCCCCGGCGCTTGCGGGCCGCGGCGCCGAGCGCCACGAGACCCATCGAAGCGAGCGCCATGGTGCCGGGCTCCGGCACGGGCGCGACAGGAGTCTCCTCACCGCCACGCGGACGGCGACGATGGAGATCTTCCTGGGCGAGGTTCGATCCCGTCGTCGAGGAATACGACTCCGTGTCGTCCTGGGCGAATGAAGGAGCGGCCATCAGGGCCAGGCAAACGAGGGGCAGAAACAACCGCTTCATCGTGTCTCCTCGGGATTCGAGGCAAGGGGAGGGGTTTGGGGCCGAACAGCATTTGCGCGGTCCACCCGTGATACTTTGCAAGCCACGGGCCACGACCCCCTCCGACGCCCCACGGCCTTGTGCGGCAACGCCTGAGGCCGTTTTCGGGAGCGCATCGCCGGGCGCGGGCGGTGGCCCGGAGCGAAGAACTGTAGCCCCGACCGACACCCGATCCGCCCCGCCACCCGCGGCGGGGCCGCGAGGACACCGTGAGCGAACCCGCGCCCAAGCCGCCGGGGCTGTGCGAGCGCTGCCGCTGGGCGCACGTCGTGCGCACGCCACGCAGCGAATTCTGGCTCTGCGCGCGGTCGCGCGCGGACCCCCGGTTCGAGCGCTACCCGCGCCTGCCGGTGCTGCGCTGCGACGGGTTCGAGCCGCTGGCGCCCGGGGCGGCGCCCGCCGAGGGGCCGCCCCGGTAGCCGGGGTGCCGGGATTCCTTACGGCAGCAGCACGACCCGCTGGACCCGCGACAGGCCCGGGGTCGTGAAGCGCGCGAAGTAGAGGCCCGCGGGCACCCGCCGGCCGCCGTCGTCCTGGGCGCTCCAGCGCAGCGTATGGGGTCCCGCACCCAGCCGGCCGTTCGCCAGCGTGGCCACGCGGCGGCCGCCGAGGTCGAAAATCGCCAGTTCGACCGCGGCCTCGCGCGGCAGCTGGAACGCGATCTCGGTGCCGGCGTGCATCGGGTTCGGGCGCGGCGGCGACAGGCGCAGGGCGTAGCCGTCCTCGACCCCGTCGGTCTGGCTCAGCACGCGCGTGCAGGTGCACGGTGAGCGGGGCCGCGGCCGCGGCGCTCGGCAGGGCTTCGTCCGCGGTCGTGAACGAGGTCGGCGTCGTAGGTCGAGTCGGCGGTCGCGCCGGTGTCGTCGAAGTGGACCGTGAACGTGCGCCCGGTGGCGCCGAACGTCGCGGGCGCGAAGCCCGGGACCGAGAAGCGACCCGCGCCGCCGGTGACGTTCGCGCCGGTGACCGCGAGCTGCGCCTGCAGCGCGTTCCAGCCCTGGTCGTGGACGCGCACCCCCTGGTCGGCGAAGCCGCCGGCGAGGTGCATGCCGAAGTCGAGCGTGCCCTCGGTCACGACCGCGGCCGAGTCGAGCGACGCGGCGGCGTGCGCGAGCACGCGGCCGGCGAGCAGCACCGGCTTGGCGAGCGAATCGGGCGCGTTGCCGGCCACCGTGAGCGTGCCGCTCTTCACGCCGACGCTGGCGGCGTCGAGACCGATCGCGTGCAGGTTGGGCGCGTCGCCGGCGGCGCGCGTGAACGAGCCGCCCGGCGCGGTGAAGCCGGCGGGTGCGGTGAGCGAGTACGAGAGCACGTCGGCGGGCGCGACCGCGGCGTTGGCCACCGACAGGTTCTGGGTGACGCCCGCGGCGCCCACGATCACGTCGCCGAACGCGAGCTGCGACGTGCCGCTCACGCGCGCGGGGAGCTGCAGCTGGATCAGGCACGGGATGTGGTCGGCGGCCACGCGCAGCGCGGTGGCGATGCTCAGGCCGACCGCGGTGTTGAAGCCGCCGCCGTCGATGTCCTGGTTGTAGTGCTGGCCGTCGTTGCCGTACGCCGTGTAGGTGAACGGGACCAGGTCGAGGCCGGCGCCGTCCTGCACGCTCTGCGAGGTCACGAACAGGTCGAAGCGGTCGTCCATGCCGCCGCTGGAGGCGCGCGGGCTCTGCGTGTGGTTGAAGCGGTACGCGGAGCTGTTCCAGGTGCCCGGCATGTTCAGGTAGTCGAACGCGCGCCCGTCGTTGTCGAGCTGCGACTCGATCAGGCGCTGGTAGCCGCCTTCCCACGTGCCGTAGAAGTTGGTGTCGCCGCCGATCAGGAAGTTCGTGCCCACGACCGTGGTGATCTGGTTGTTGAGCGTCGTGCGCAGGCTCGTGCACTCCTGCCGGCGCGTCGTCGAGTCGGCCGGCGAGGTCGCGGGATTGCCGGCCTTGAGGTGCACCGAGTACAGGCGGAACCAGCCGGGGTTGGTCAGGTAGCCCGTGGGCTTCACGAGCCCGACCAGCACGGGGCGCGGGCCGCCGGTGGCGATCGAGGTGATGTTGGTGACGTTCGCCTTCGCCGTGCGCCAGAAGATCGCGCCGCCTTCGGTGCCGAGCGCGAGCCAGCTGCCGGTCCACTCACCCGGATTGACCACGTTGAGCACGTTGGCCTGGAACGAATCCTTGGCCGCGGCCTCGTTCAGCTCCTGCGCGATCAGCACGTCGGGCTGCATGCCCGCCATGATCAGGCGCAGGCTCTCCTGCCGCGGCGCGAGGTTCGAGACGCGGTAGTCGAGCATGTTGTACGTGGCGACGCGCAGGGCGTGCGCGGGAGCCGCGAGGGCGAGGAGCGCGGCGCACGCGCCGGCGAGCGGGAGGCGGAAGGATCGCGTCACGTCGGAGGTTCCCTCGGGTCGGGAGCGGGAGCCCGCCGGGTCCGGCGGGCTCCCCTCTGGATGGCCTAGTGGATGACCGCGATGCGGGCCGACTGGCGGGCGCCGCCCGGCGCGGTCAGGCGCACGAAGTACAGGCCCGCGCGGACGGGGGCACCGTCCTCGCCGGCGCCGTTCCACTGCACCGAGTAGCGGCCCGGCTCCAGCGCCGAACGCACCAGCGTGCTGGCGCGGCGGCCGGACAGGTCGAAGATCTCGAGCGCGACGTCACCCGCGCGCGCGAGGTCGAAGCGCACGGTGCCCGAGCCCGCGACCGGGTTCGGGAACGGCGCGTACAGCACGGTCGCGAGCGGCGGCTGCGAGCCGACGCCGGTCGTGCCGGCCGAGTGCACGGTGGCGCGCAGCGTGACCGTCAGGTCGGGCTGCGGCGCGGCGCCCGGCAGCGCCTCGTCGCCGCTGGCGAGCGTGAGCGTGGCCTCGTAGAGCGAGTCCGCCGTCGCGCCGGCGCCGTCGAACGTCAGTTCGTACGTGCGGCCGGTGCCCGAGAGCAGCGCGGGCGAGAAGCCGCCCGTGATCGCGAAGCGGCCGGCGCCGCCGGTGATGGCGCCGCCCGTGACCGACAGCCGCGCCTGCAGCGCGTCCCAGTCGAAGTTGTGCACGCGCACCCACTGCGGCGCGAACTCGCCCACGTCGTGCGTGCCGAAGTCGGCGATGGCCGAGCCGAGCGCCACGACCGAGTCGAGCGAGGCGGCCGCGTGCGCGAGCACGGTGCCCGACACCGGCACGCCGAGGCTCGGGTTGTCCACGGAGTTGCTGCCGACCACCATCGTGCCCGAGAACGCGCCCGGGGCGGCGGTGTTGAGCGCGATGACGTCGTGGTTCGTCGCGCCCGCCGCGGCGGTCTGCGTGCCCGCCGGCGCGGTGAAGCCGGAGGGCGCGTTGTACACGTACGACAGCCCCTCGGCCGGAGCCGGCGCGGCGTTGGTCACGTCGAGCGTCTGCGTGACGCCCGCGGCGCCCTGGATCACGGTGCCGAACGCGAGCGGCGCCTGCGACGCCGAAACCAGCGCGGGCAGCCGGAAGTCGACGCGCACCGGCAGGTGGTCGCTCACCGTGTGCAGCGCGGTCGCGTAGGCCGCGCCCTCGGGAATGACCGGCGCGTCCTGGATGCTGTTGTTGTGGTGCAGGCCGTCGTTGCCGACCGAGACGTAGGTGCCGGCGATCAGCTCGAGGCCGTTGCCGTCCTGCCACGGCGTCGAGGGCAGGATCAGGTCGAAGCGATCGTCCATGCCGCCCGTCGCCGCGCCGGGCGCGCAGCCCGTGTCGCCGGTCTTGCACGGGGACTGCGTCCACGCGTACTGGATGGCGACGTTGTCCTGCCACGCCATGTTCTGCAGCCCGAGC
>JBGAOB010000368.1:0-3947 GCA_044222045.1 Candidatus Eiseniibacteriota bacterium | reverse complement strand
AACGAGATCCGGCGGGGGGCCGGGTGACACTCCGAGGCGCTCAGCGCGTGGGCAGGTAGCCCGACTTCTCCTTCGGCACCAGCAGCTCGTCCTTCGTGTAGATGAACGCGTCGCGGTTGTAGTCCGACAGCTCGTAGTTCTTCTCGAGCCAGATCGCGTCCTCGGGGCAGGCCTCTTCGCACATGCCGCAGAAGATGCAGCGCAGCATGTTGATCTCGTAGCGCTCGGCGTAGCGCTCGCCGTGCGAACTGGGGGCCTTCGGATCGTTCTCGGCCGCCTTCACGAAGATGGCGTCCGCCGGGCAGGCCACGGCGCACAGTTCGCAGCCCACGCAGCGCTCGAGGCCGTCTTCGTGGCGGGCCAGGATGTGCAGGCCACGGAAGCGCGGGAACATCTCCAGCTTCTCGTCCGGATAGTTCACCGTGAACGGCTTCTTGAACAGGTTCTGGAAGGTGACGCCCAGGCCGGTCGCCAGTTCCTTGATCATCCGTGGCTCCTTGGGAAGCTCCCGCACTCGAGAGACAAGCGGCGCCGGGAATCTAATGGGCGGCGCCGGGTTCCCGCAACCGGGCCGGGCGCCGCCGGGCGATGGGAACGGGTTCGCTCCCGCCGGATGACGCCGCGAACCGCGTCGCGCCACCCGCCGGCGGAACTCACGCCCCGGATCACCACAGCACGCCCAGCGCGGCCTGCATCCCCTCCCAGGCCCGCTCGGGTCCCTGCCGGTCGATGTCGGTGAAGCCGCGCGCCCAGCGCACGTCCAGGCGCCCCTCGTGGTCACCCATGGGCCAGGCGGCGCCCACGCCGAGCGAGCCTCCGAGCCCCCAGCGCGCGTACCGCGAAGTGACGTCGTACGTGCGGGCGGGGTCCTCGAAGATGATCGCGTCCACCGCGTGCGCCCCGGTGCGCGGCAGCGGCACGCCGCTGAAGCTGAGGATCCGGGTCTGTGGCGTGGAGGTGGCGCGCGCGAGATAGCGCAGCTCCGGGCCGGCCATCACCCGCAGCGCCCGCAGCGGCGACCACACCGCGTGCACCGGCAGCGACAGCTGCGTCATCCGCAACGTGCTCCACAGGTGAGCCCGGGCGAACAGGACGTCCACCTCGCCGAAGTCCAGCCGATCGCACTGGTCGAGAAGACGCGGCTCGGCCTCGAACGACAGCGGGCCGGTCCCCCGCCACGCCACGAGTGCGCCGCCCGCGGCCGACGGCGACCATCGCACGGCCGGCTCGGGCCCCACGTCCGAGAGCGAGCCATTCGCCGTGAGCCGCGAGGACTGGAACGCGGACACCGCCCCCCAGTGCGGTCCCGCGGATACCGGCGACGCCAGCAGCAGCAGGGCGAGCACCAGCGGCAACGAGAGCTTCATCGCGCACCTCCCTGCCGCACGCCGCGATCGGCGAGCAGCGTCACCACGTCGAGCCACGCGGCTGCCGACCAGCTCGGGCTGGTGTCCGCCGCGTCGCGGGCCACGGCCGGCTCCCACGCCCAGTCCGTGCGCACGCCGGCGACGCGCGCCACCGGCAACGCGAGCCCCACGCCCCAGGCCATGCCGACGCGATCCTCGTACGGGGCGTCCACCCAGCCGACGCGCGCCGACAGCAGCCGCAGCGCCGTGGCTTCGGCGCCCACGTGGGAGCGCTCGTAAGCGCCGCCCGCGCCCCGGCCATAGTCGATTCGTTCGAGGTCCCACGCGACCGTGAGCTCGAACGCCGGGTCGAGCCCCGCGTTGAACGGCGAGCGCACGATGCCCGGCAGTCCATCCTCGTGTTCGCGACGGTAGGCGTAGTGCACTCCCACGCCGTCCTGGTGCACACGCGGCAGGTCGACGGCGAACGCGCCCGACTCGGTGGGAAGCCTCGTCGCACGCTCGTTGCGCACGGCATGCCCGTAGGCGAACGACAGCTGGTGCGACGCGGCGGCCGGGTCGTGCGTGTCGTGCCACGGGCGCGCGCGCAGGTAGACGCCCCAGTCGTGCAGCGTGGCCCCGGTGCGCTGGTCGAACACGCTCGCCCCGCCGCGATGCAGCTCGTGCTCGGCGAGGCCCGCCCCCACGTCCACGCGGTCCACCCACGGCGACGGGTGCCCCGAGATGCGCCCGAGCCCGCGCAGCACGCGCGCCAGCGACACGCCGACCGCCTTCGTGTCCATGGACTCGTCGTCCTCGTCGCGGTCGGCGCTGCGGAACTCGCCGCCCACGCCGAACGCGCCCACGGCCCACGCCTGCTGGCGGGCGAGTCGTTCCCCGGCCTCGGCGTCACGCGCGGTGGCCGCGCGCACGCCGGAGACAAGCCCGAGCAGCGCCGGGTTCGTCCATGTGTCGGGCAGATCACCCCACGGCACCGCAACGCTCGCGCCGCCCATGCCGGCGGCGCGCACCGACATCGGCGTGCCGTGCAGGTAGTCGGGCGAGCCGAGGAACGGCAGCTGGGCTCGCGCCGACGAAGCGAACACACACAGCGTCCCGAGCGCGAACGTCCACGCGCGCACGACGCACCCCGGGGTGCAACCACTGCGGCTCATGTGCAACGACCTTTCGATCCGCGGAGGCGCCGGGGAGCGCTTGGGTTTCCTAGATCCGCGGCAGTGTGATGCCGGTCTGCTTCTGGTACTTGCCGGCGCGATCACCATACGACACTTCGCATGGGTCGTCGGACTCGAGGAAGAGCACCTGCGCCAGCCCCTCGCCCGCGTAGATCTTCGCGGGCAGTGGCGTGGTGTTGCTGATCTCCAGCGTCACGTGCCCCTCCCACTCGGGCTCGAACGGCGTGACGTTGGTGATGATGCCGCAGCGGGCATAAGTGCTCTTCCCCACTGTTATGCACAACACGTTGCGCGGGACGCGGAAGTACTCGACGGTGCGGGCGAGCGCGAACGAGTTCGGGGGCACCAGGCAGACGTCGCCCTCGAAGTCCACCATGTTGCGCGGGTCGACGTGCTTGGGGTCGATCACCGTGGAGTTCACGTTCGTGAAGATCTTGAACTCGCGCGCCACGCGAATGTCGTAGCCGTACGACGACAGCCCGTACGAGATGACGCCCTGCCGTACGAGCTTTTCCTCGAACGGCTCGATCATGCCGTGCTCCTTGCACATCCGGCGGATCCAGTGGTCGGGCTTGATGGACATGCTCGCTCCTCTGGCGGGACCCGTCAGGTCCGGCGCGTCTCGTTGGGGAAGCGCCCCAGCAGCCGCACGGCATGGGGCAGCTCGGGCAACAGGATCTCGGTGAGGGCCAACTCCACGGCCCGCGTCGAACCGGGAAGTAACACGACCAGCCGCCCGCGCGCCACTGCGGCTTCGGCGCGCGACAGCCACGCCGCGGCGCCCACCTGCCGCACCGACGCGGCGCGGAACAGCTCGCCGAATCCGGGCATCCACTTCTGCACGAGCGGCGCGATCGCCTCGGGCGTCACGTCGCGCGGCGCGAGGCCGGTGCCGCCGGTCACCACGAGCGCGTCGCAGTCGCGCCGCGCGAGCGCGGTGCGTGTGGCGCGGCGGATCGCGGCCGTGTCGTCGCGGCACCACGCGCGCGCGACCACGCGGTGCCCGGCGGCGGTGACCAGCGCTTCGGCCCGCGCGCCGCTCGCGTCGGTCGACGCGCGACGCGTGTCGCTCACGGTGAGCACCGCCACGCCGACGGGGCGCGGCGCACCCGCGGCCTCGTGGCCCTTCGCGCGGGACTTCGCGGCGGCGCGCCGCGCCGGCGTCGCGGCCTGTCGTTCCGCGGCGGCAGCCCGCGGGCGAACGGGCCTGCGCTTCGCGGGGCTCACGCGGCCCTCCGCGCGAGCGCGGCACGGATCGGCGTCGGCGCGATCCCGAAGTGCGTCGCCCACGGCTCGCACTCGGCCAGCCGGTGCTCCGCCAGCTCCTCGATCGGGGGCTCCCACGCGCCGCCGTCGCGCGCGGCGCCGCTCGCCACCGCGAGTCGGCCCAGCTCGGCGAGCGTCC
>JBGAOB010000367.1:0-3921 GCA_044222045.1 Candidatus Eiseniibacteriota bacterium | reverse complement strand
TCTTCTTTCGGGTGTTCGGCGCCCGCCCTCGCGGGCGGGCGCGCTCCCGGCGGACCCAGGGACTCCAGCGGCCCGCCGCCTCCATGGCGCCGCGCCGACGAGCGGACGGTGAGTCCGGACCGTCGCGTGCAGCGCGCCTGCACGGCCTACGCCTCCCGCTCCACGGGCATCAGGAACAGCTTCGACATGGGGTCGCCGTACGCGTCGCGCCGGCGCGCGAGTTCGTCGAACAGCCGCTCGGCGGCGGCGTCCTCGTCGATCACCATCACCAGCGCGAGCGCGCCGGGATGCACGCGATCGCCGGCGTGGATGCCGGTGCGGCCGCCGCCCTCGGCCACGGGCAGCACGGTGTAACCGGGCGCCTTCAGTTCGGCGAGATCGCGGCGCACGGCGTCGAGCCGGTTGGCGTCGGCGTAGAACATGATCAGCTTCATCGCGCACCCACCTCCTCGGGCGTCGAAGCAAGCGGCGCGGGTCCGCTCGCGACCCGGTCGGCGGTTCTGTCCGCGCCGGGGGCAGCCGCGACGTCCCCGCGCCGAAGCATGTAATACAGCAGCGGCACCGCGACGCGGCTCAGCACGGGCGCGGCGAACGCGCCACCGATCAGCGCCACCGCGAGGCCCTGGAAGATCGGGTCGAACAGGATCACCGCGCCGCCCACGATCACGGCGGCGGCGGTCAGCACCATCGGCCGGAACCGGATCACGCCGGCGTCGATGCAGGCTTCCTCCAGCGACAGGCCCTGCGCCATGCGCAGCTCGATGAAGTCCACCAGGATGATCGAGTTGCGCACCTGGATGCCGGCGCCGGCGATGAAGCCGATCATGCTGGTGGCGGTGAAGAACGCGCCCACCATCGCGTGCGCGGGCAGGATGCCCACGAGCGACAGGGGAATGGGCAGCATGATCACGAGCGGCGTAGTGAAGCTCTTGAACCAGCCCACGGTGAGCACGTAGATGAGTACCAGCACCACGGCGAACGCGGCGCCCATGTCGCGGAACACCTCGTACGTGATGTGCCACTCGCCGTCCCACTTGAGCGACCAGCCCTCGTCGGAGTCGGGCAGCTGCGTGGTCATCTGGTGCACGGGCTTGCCGTCGGGACCGGGCATCTGGTCGATCGCGGCGCGCAGCGCGCCGATCGCGTAGACGGGCGCCTCCACCTTGCCGGCCACGTCGCCCATCACGTAGACCACGCGGTGCAGGTTCTTGTGCATGATCTCGGGAGGCGCGGAGTCGTGCTCGGCCTTCACCATCTCCGACAGCGGCGTGCCGCGGCCGGCGCCCATGCGCAGCGCGCCGAGCGCCGACAGGTCGGCGCGATCGGCTTCGCCCAGCCGCACCTGGATCGGCACGGGCTCGGCTTCGCCCTCCGCGCGCAACGTGCCCACGGTCTGCCCGCGGTACAGCGTCATGGCGGCGGCGGCGGCCTGCGCGGCGGCCACGCCCGACAGCGCGCTGCGGTCGCGGTCCACCACGAGCCGCGTCCGCGGCTGGCCCTCGGTCAGCAGGATGTCGGTGTCGACCACGCCCTCGGTCTTCTCGAACACGCCCAGCACCTGCTTCGCGAACGCGCGCTGGCCGTTCAGGTCGGGGCCGTAGACTTCAGCCACGAGCGTGCTCATCACGGGCGGCCCGGGCGGCACTTCCACCACCTTCACGCGCGCACCGAAGCGCTTCGCGATGATCTCCAGCGACGGCCGCAGCTCGCGCGCGATGGCGTGGCTCTGCGCCTTGCGATGCTTGCCCTCGACCAGGTTCACCTGGATCGACGCGAAACGCGGGTCCACGCGGAACGTGTCGTAGTGCCGCACGAGGCCGTTGAACGTGATGGGGGAGCCGAGCCCGTCGTACACCACCCAGCGCTCCACCTCGGGCCGCTTCGCCAGTTCGCGCGTCATGTCGGTGGCCACGGCGAGCGTGCGCTCGAGCGGCGTGCCGGGCGGCATGTCCAGCAGCACCTCGAACTCGCTCTTGTTGTCGAACGGCAGCATCTTCACGGTCACGAGCTTCACCGCGAACAGCGCCATCACCGCGATCAGCAGGCCGAAGAGCCCGCCGAAGAACACCATGCGCTGGCGGCCGTCGTGAATCAGCTTCTTCATGTAACCGCGGTACATGCGGTCGAAGCGGCTTTCCTTATCGTCGTGCGCGTGCACGCCGGTGGTCTTCAGCACGCGGCGCGCGGCCCACGGCGACACCATGAACGCCACGGCGAGCGAGAACAGCATGGCCAGCGAGGCGCCGATGGGGATGGGCTTCATGTACGGGCCCATCAGGCCGCCCACGTACGCCAGCGGCAGGATCGCGGCGATCACGGCCACGGTGGCGAGCACGGTGGGGTTGCCGACTTCGTCCACGGCCTCCACCACGCGCACGTCGGTGTCGCGGTTGTCCTTCATGGCGAAGTGGCGCGTGATGTTCTCCACCACCACGATCGCGTCGTCCACCAGGATGCCGATCGAGAAGATCAGCGCGAACAGCGTGACGCGGTTGAGCGTGTAGCCGAGGAACCGGTACAGGAACAGCGTCAGCGCCAGCGTCACCGGGATGGCGATGGCCACCACCAGCGCCTCGCGCCGTCCAAGCGCCAGCGCGATCAACACGATCACGCTGAGCGTGGCCAGCAGCAGGTGGAACATCAGGTCGTCGGACTTGTGCTTGGCGGTCTCGCCGTAGTCGCGCGTGGTGGTCACGTCCAGCCCGGCGAGCAGCGCGGGGCGCAGGCCCTCGACGCGCGCGTGCAGGCCGTGCACCAGGTCGGTGGCGTTGACGCCGGGGCGCTTGGCCACTTCCACGGTCACCGCGGGGCGCAGGCCGTGCTCGCGGTCGCCCAGGAACACGTAGCTTTCGTGCTCGCCGGCGCCGTCGGTGACGCTGGCCACCTCGGACAGCCGCACGGGGCGGCCCGAAGCGCTCGGCACCATCAGGGCGCGCAGTTCCTCCACGCTCGCCAGCGGCGACTCGGCGCGCAGGTCGGTGCGCACGTCGCCACCCACCAGGTCGCCCGCGGGCATCGACAGCCCGGCGCCTTCGAGCGTGCGGCTCAGCAGGTCCAGCGTGACGCCTGCGGCGCCCATGCGCGCGGGGTCGGGGGACACGCGCACCATGCGCGGCTCGCCGCCCAGCAGCCGCACGCGCGCCACGCCCGGCGCCTTGCGCAGCTCCGCGGCCAGCTCGGCCGCCACGCGGCGCACGTCGCTCTGGTCCATGGCGGAATCGCGGCTCGACAGCGTGAGCGCCAGCACCGGCACGTCGTCGATGGCGCGCGGAGACACGGTCATCACGCGGGCACCCGGCGGCATCAGCGCCTGCGCTTCGTCGAGCCGCGTGCGCACGCGCGTCAGCGCCTGGTCGGGATCGAAGCCCACCTTGAAGCGCAGGATCAGCGCCGCGCCGTCGTCGCGCGAGATGGAATAGAGGTATTCGAGGTCGGGGATCTGCCACAGCTGGCGTTCGATCGGCGTGGTGAGCTGCCGCTCCACCTGGCCCACGGGGTTGCCGGGCCACGCCACCGTCACGTCCACCATCGGCACCTTGATCTGCGGCTCTTCCTCGCGCGGCAGCGTGGCGGTCGCGAGCAGGCCCAGCAGGATGCTCGCGAACACCGTCAGCGGCGTGAGCTTGGAGTGCAGGAAGGCTTTCGCGATGCGGCCGGCGAGGCCGACCGTGCGGAGGGGTGCGCTCACGACGCCACCTTCACCGGGCGGCCGTCCACGAGCCCGGCGGGCGACAGGATCACCGCGTCGCTCGCCGCGAGGCCCGCGAGCACTTCCACGCTGCCGCCGCTCTCGCGGCCCACGCGCAGCCAGCGCAGGCGCGCGACGCCGTCCTCGGCCACGAACACGCCGGTGAGCCCGCCGCGGCGCACGATCGCGCTCGCGGGCACCGTCAGCGCGGCGCCGCCCGCGGCGGGCGCGCC